>JASMER010000163.1 GCA_030752195.1 Gammaproteobacteria bacterium | reverse complement strand
AAATAGCCCTCGCCGCAGGGCTTCGAAGAGTGAGCCATAGGTTCCGTCTGCGGCAAGTACCACAACAGTAATAAGTGAAACACTGCCGAGTATGAAGACATAGAATTGAAACTCGGGATCCTTCAGATAATGCTTCAGTTGCCTTTTTTGCAGCGCAAGAAAATGCAGGGCAAAGTTAATGCCTGCGACAACCATGAAAAACACCGCAATGAATTCGATTGCCGGGTTGTCGAAGTAGGCGATGCTGGCATCGTGGGTGGAAAACCCGCCAATGGCCACGGTACTGAAACTGTGAGAAATTGCGTCAAATATGCTCATACCTGCTGCCCAGTACGCAAGCATGCAGACAACTGTCAACGAAAGGTAGAGCAGCCATAGCGACTTGGCCGTTTCAGCCAGTCGCGGCACCAGTTTATTGTCTTTAACAGGGCCCGGGCTCTCTGCCCGGTAAAGCTGCATGCCACCGATTCCCAGCATCGGAAGTAGCGCAACCGCCAAGACGATGATCCCCATGCCCCCTAGCCATTGCAGTAGCTGTCGGTAAAACAGAATTGATTGGGGTAGTTCATCCAGGCCAGAAATGACAGTCGCGCCCGTGGTGGTGAGTCCTGATATGGACTCGAACACCGCGTCGGTGACGCTCAGCTCGACGCTTGGAGAGAAAATAAACGGCAGACAGCCTGCCGTTCCTAGCACCGCCCAGAATAGGGTGACCACGAGAAAGCCATCCCGATTACTGAGCTCTTTTTGCCTGCCCGAGGATGCTAACCAAAGTATCAGTCCGGTGACGAAAAGAACCAGCGTGGCATTCAGAAAAGCGCCGCTCGCGCCATCATCGTATAGCATGGAAACCAGGAGCGGTGGTATGTTGCCCAGCAGGCTGAAGATCATCAGCAGGATGCCAAGGATCTTAACTATGGTGGCTGCATGCATGGGATAGTATCTGGATTAGAAGAAGCTGAAGCCGACCTGAAACAATCGTTCCACTTCGGGGATTTTTCTTCGGTCAACCAGGAAAAGAATTACATGATCATCTGATTCTATCACGGTGTCATCATGCGCAATCAGCACTTCATCGTTTCGAACAATGGCGCCAATAGTGGTCCCTTCCGGTAGCTTAATGTCCTCAATCTGTTGGCCGATTACTTGTGAGTTGGTCCGGTCTCCGTGCGCAACGGCTTCCATCGCCTCTGCTGCGCCGCGCCGCAGAGAGTGTACTGCGACGACATCGCCGCGCCTGACATGAGCGAGCAGGCTGCCGATAGTCGCGAGCTGTGGTGAGATAGCGATGTCAATTTCACCGCCCTGAACCAGATCAACATACGCGGGGTTATTGATAATTGTCATCACTTTCTTGGCACCTAGTCGCTTCGCCAGTAGAGAGCTCATGATGTTGGCTTCGTCATCATTGGTTAGCGCCAGAAACACATCGATGTCTTCGATATTCTCCTCGGTTAACAGGTCCTTGTCAGACCCCTCACCGTTCAGCACTATGCTTTCGTGTAGCTTTTCCGAAAGATAAGCGCAGCGATCTGCGTTTCGTTCAATGACCTTCACCTGGTAGTGCTGCTCCAGTGTACTTGCGAGGCGATGTCCTATTTTGCCGCCGCCTGCGATCATGATGCGTTTGTATGGGCGGTCCAGTCGGCGCAATTCGCTCATGCAGGCGCGAATATTTTCCTGCGCTGCAACGAAGAACACTTCATCATCCGCTTCTATAACGGTAGAGCCTTCTGGTGTGATTGGACGGTCTTTCCTGAATATCGCGGCTACTCGCGCATCAATGGCGGGCATGTGCTGCCGAATCATCCTGATTTCTTGTCCGACGAGTGGGCCGCCGTAAAAGGCCTTAACGGCGACCAGTTGAACTCGGCTATCAGCAAAATCCAGAACCTGCAGTGAGCCGGGCAGCTCAATCAGGCGGCTTATATAGCCCGATACAATCTCCTCTGGAATGATGATTTCGTCAGCCGCCATGCCGTCGGTGCGAAAAAGCTTGTCATTCTCGGTATAGGAAGATGATCTTATGCGGCAAATTCGACGGTGAACCTTGAAGACGGTGTGGGCGACCCGACAAGCTACCATGTTGATTTCATCGCTGTCGGTGACGGCAATAAGCATTTCCGCGTCATCAGCGCCGGCGTTCAGCAAAGTGGCTGGGTGGGAGGGAGGGCCGGCAACCACCCGGGCGTCGATGTGGTCGTTCAGCTCGTGCAATCGCTCGCTATTTTCATCCACGATGGTTATGTCGTTTTTTTCATTAGATAAGGTTTCAGCTAGAGCGCTGCCCACCTGATTGGCACCAACAATGATGATTTTCATGTATCGCTTGTTTTTGAAGCCGTGTTACCGGCCCTGGTGTGGCCTTGATACCTGATCTCGATTTGACTGTCGTAGACTCAGAGTTTTCTTAATAACGAAAAGAAGAATCCGTCCGTGCCGATGTCTGCACTGGGAAGAAGCTGCCTTCCTGACTCGCATTCTACTCCCCAATCGGCCGTGATGCCTTCATATTTAGCATCCGCCTGTTCGCCCAAAAATCGGTTTATCTGCGCCTGATTTTCCTGTGGCAGCACCGAGCAGGTGGTGTACAGCAGCAGGCCCCCCGGCTTCAAGCAGGCCCAGAGGCTGCGGAGCAACCGCCGTTGCTCGAGAATCAGCTTCTCTACCTGTGCAGGGGTCAGCAATAGCTTGATATCCGGATGGCGCCTGATCACGCCACTTGCACTGCAGGGCGCATCGAGCAAGACGCGGTCGAACCCTTCGCCGTCCCACCAAGCGCCTATATCGGCGCCATCTGCGCAGATCAGGCTGGATTTAAGCTGTAGCCTGTTCAGATTGTCTTCGATTTTAGTCAGTCTCGCCGGAGACCGGTCTAGGGCAACACATGCCGTGAGTGAGTCTTCACTTTCAAGGATGTGGCAGGTCTTGCCGCCGGGAGCCGCGCAGGCATCCAAAACCCTGAGGCCGGACGTCAGCTTAAGCAGTTCGGGCACCAGTTGAGAGGCTTCATCTTGCACGCTCGCTTCGCCTTCGAAAAATCCGGGAATCTTGCTTACCGGAACTGCCTGATCGAGATAAATCGCTGAAGGGGAAAGATGCCCAGGCCGTCCCTGTAAGCCAGCCCGACCAAGCTTGTCCATAAACTGCTGCCGGCTATGTCTGGACAGGTTCACCCTGAGGGTGAGTGGCGGTCTGCGGTTGTTGGCAGCCAGGATCCCTTCAAACTGCGCCGGCCAGCTGTCGGTCAGGGCGAAAACCAGCCATTCAGGGTGAGACTCTCGTTCAGAAAGGTCACTGAGTTTCAGGCCCTGCAGGAGTTCCGCTTCGCGGCGCTGGTAGTTACGCAGCACCGCGTTGCTCAAGCCCCTCGCCCAGCGCTTGTTCAGCTCGCCGGTTGCATTGACTGTTTCGTTAATCGCGGCGTGATCAGGTATACGCATGAATTTGAGCTGGTAAAGACCGAGTACGAGCAGACTTCGTAAGTCCTGGTCCTTCTTTTTGAGGGGCTTGCTGAGGAGCTGCTGCAACAGGAAGTCCAACTGGTGAAACCACCGACAGCATCCAAAGCACATTTCCTGCAGCAGCTGGTAGTCGCTGCGCTGACGGTGTGGTTCCAAAGCCGCGCCGAGAGAGCCCTTGCCGGCAAGTATTTCTGCCAGAATTAGCGCCGCTGTTGCTCGGGTGCGGTGAGTCATGATCAATCGCTGTGGCTGAGTATCGCGCCTACCTGAAGCAGGTCT
The DNA here is from genome assembly GCA_030752195.1 of Gammaproteobacteria bacterium. Classification (GTDB taxonomy): domain Bacteria; phylum Pseudomonadota; class Gammaproteobacteria; order Pseudomonadales; family Pseudohongiellaceae; genus UBA9145. The sequence continues at coordinate 539 of JASMER010000163.1, read as the reverse complement.
GATCCTGAATTGAGCAGATCTGCAATGGTCCAGGGTTTTTTGCCGGGAAGGGCAATTCGAGTAACTAACAGACAGGCCTGTCCGCAGGCAATGAGTAGACCGTGTTTGTTGATCTCAATAATGGTGCCGGGTGTCTTTTGAGACTCGGTTTGTTCCACCGAGGCCTCAAGCAGCTGCAGTCGCGCTCCATTGATGAAACTGAAGGCCGGGGTCCTGCCAAGTCCTGCCCGAATGATGCGATGAAGCTTCTCGGCAGGTTCCCGCCATCGCAACAGGGACTCTGATTTTTCAAGTTTGTCCGCATAGGTGCTGAGGCTGTCGTTCTGCTGCTGAGCCTGATTGCTGAGCTCAGGGAAATGGGACAAGGTGTGCAGGAGGGCCAGCTTGCCTGCTTCACAAATTTTATCGGTTAGGCTTATCCTGTCTTCTTCTGGATCTATTACCACTTGCTGTTTGTACAGAATGTCTCCCGTGTCAAGCCCCGCATCCATCCTCATGATAGTCACTCCCGAGACGGGATCCCCCGCTAGTAGAGCGCG
>JASMER010000162.1 GCA_030752195.1 Gammaproteobacteria bacterium | reverse complement strand
GACTGATCTGATGCGCAAGCGCATCGGACGCAGCTGCGTAATTAAAACGACACGGGGCGTCAGACTGCATAAGCCGGACGCCCCGCCTTGTTAGATCTAAAGCCGGAAATCAGACTAGTGCCCGCCCATGGCCTCCCCTACAACTGTAGCGGTCTCAATGGGCGCTGAGAAAAAGCCCCAGAAGACATACATGATTATGGTGCACGTTATCAGCGTAACCAGCATCACCGGCAGTCCTTTTCTCATCCATAAACCGGGCGTGATCGCCAGAGAGGGATCCCCCGCATCTTTCGCCATTTTTTCCGAAATAGTCACAATAAACACATTGGCGGTCGAGCCGATGTGAGTCCCGTTGCCACCCATGCCCACACCAGCGGCCAAACCCCAGAACAAGGGCGTGACGTTAATACCTTGCGCTTCCATACCGGCAATAATCGGGATCATCGCAGCAGTAAACGGAATATTATCGATTGCCGCAGACAGGATCGCGGCTACCCACATGAGAAGCAAGGTCGCAGTGAGCAGGTCAGACTCAACGAATGGAATGATGAATTGTCCGAGATATTCAAGAAACTGGCTGTGCTCAACCCCACCGACGATGATGAACAGAGAGATAAAAAACATCAGAAGCGCTAGTTCCGTATGGGCAAAGGCCTCTTCCATATCCAGGTCTTTCCCGATAAAAGCGAGAGCGGTAAGCCCAAGCGCCGTCACAAACCAGGGCTCCCAGTGCAGGGCATTGTGCATGATGAATCCGATCACCATTATGCCAAGAACGCCTATTGCGCCATACCAGGTCTTGGAATCAGACAGTGGCACCCGGTCAGTCAGTTCTAGTTCATGCGGCTTGACAGCCAGCTCTTCCTTGAAAAGCACCCGCAGCATTGCCAGAACCACCAGCCATGCAACCAGTACCATGCCTCCCATGTGGATCAGAAAGGTATTGAAGTCGATTCCGAAGGCTGAGCCGATCATCAGGTTAGGTGGATCACCAACCAGCGTGGCTACGCCACCGGTATCAGAAAGCAGCGCTGCAGCCAGCAGAAAAGGTATCGGTGTAACGCGCAGAGACTGACATATGAGAATGATCAGTGGGCCGAAGATTACCACCGTCGTGACGTTATCCAGAAGCAGCGAGAGGCCAGTGACCAGAGAGCCGATCAGAGCAAGCAAAAGGAACAGCCGGCCTTTACTGAAATCTGCAGCCCAGTAAGCAAGCTGCTGGAAGCCGCCCGTAGGGATCATGATCGCCACAATCGTCATCATGCCGCCGAGCAGAAAGACGACATTCCAATCGATTGCCTCTACCGCTTCGTCAGGGTTGTAAAACCCCATGAATTGGCCAACTACGATCATGGCAGCCGCGCCTGCCATGGCACACTTCACCCGATGTATTTTGTGAATTTCTTCCGTGAAAATTGCAATGAAGGTTACGGCGAGAACAACAGCCGAAATCATCATATCACTGTTCCATTCAAGGGTTTCCATAATTCTATTTCCTCATCGAGTGCTTAATTTCTTCTCGCCTACGTCCAAAAGCCTTCATGGGTCAGCAGCTTGTCACTTATGAAGGTCGGCTTTTATGCGGCAGTCACCGCTGGATTGTTGAGCCTTATGCCAACTGTAAGGTATTGGTCTTATGGCCTTGTTATTCGAATTCCGTGCCCGGTAACGCCAAGGAATACTATAAGGCTCAGAAGGTGAGTTCAAGCAGTTTCGCGGGCTCCACAAGGCTTAACCCTGCGCCGCTGGGGCGGAGAACGCTGAAGTCAGACTCACTGGATAGCCAGTCTAAATTGCGCACACACCGACTAATTTTGTAAGCCGCCAACGCGACGCCAGAGACTTCGTTCGTCACATTTGGTGTCAATCTCATCCAATCGCGCTTCATGCGCTCGAAGCTCTTCCGCAGACGCCCTAATCACACGGGGTGGCATTCTTACCGGATTAAGCTTACGAGATTTACTGAAGTTGACTGCCGCCTCGGACGACTCTTCCCGTAGCGCTAGACTGGATTGCCCACTGGTCATTACCAGATACACATCGGCCAGTATTTCTGCATCCAGCAGCGCGCCATGCAAGTCCCGCTGCGTGTTATCGACACCATAGCGTTTGCACAGCGCATCCAGGCTGTTGCGCTGCCCTGGATGCTTTTCCCTGGCGAGAACAAGGGTGTCAAGCACAGTACACATTCTATTTATAGAGTGGTTTGAAGACGAGAGAGTCAGTTCACTGTCTAAAAATCCAATGTCAAAAGGGGCATTGTGAATAATCAACTCTGTACCTGTCACAAATTCAAGAAATTCATCCTCAATTTCTTTAAAACGCGGCTTATCGGATAAAAACCGCCGGGTCAGCCCGTGTACCTCTATAGCTGCATCATCAATGTCGCGATCGGGATTTAGGTAGCAATGGAAATTTCTGCCGGTCAGCCGCCGGTTGTCTATCTCTACACAACCGATTTCGATAATCCGGTGGCCCTGTTTCGGATCGAGGCCAGTAGTTTCTGTGTCCAATACAATCTGTCGCATGTTTAGTACATTGCTCCTCTTTCCTTGCCTATCAATCCGGCCAGCGGCAACCGCCGCGCGATAACCCTCCAGACTCCGTTGCAATTAACTCATCGATCCCTCGATTAGCCAGCTGATCGGCTATTTCGTTTTCCGGGTGCCCACTGTGCCCCTTAACCCATTGCCAACTGACCTCATACTGAGACGCCAAGGCGTCGAGCCGACGCCAGAGTTCTGCGTTGAGCACCGGTTTTTTACTGGCAGTTTTCCAGTTCCGCTTTTTCCAGTTGGGCATCCATTCCGTGATGCCTGACAGGACATACTTGGAATCTGTGGTGATGACGACACGACAGGGTTTTTTTAATGCCTCAAGACCCATGATTACCGCCATCAATTCCATCTGGTTATTAGTCGTGAAGACCTCGCCGCCATAGAGCTCTTTCTCGGCCTCGCCAAAACGGAGAAGCACACCCCAGCCGCCTTTGCCAGGATTACCCCGGCAAGCGCCATCGGTAAACATCTCAACTGCCTCAGCCACTGCTCACCGTCCCCTTAGTGAATTGTCACGCGGATATTTTCAGCGACAGGCACTCCCAATGAACCTGAGCGCAAGGGTCTCCAGCGCGGCACAATCGGTGTAATTGGCACGATCTGCTTCACGCATTGCATCACGTAAACACCGCCGAATGGCAACTGCGTTCCGGCTCCGAATCGTTCAATCCGGCTGGCGTGGGTGAGGATTTTGGTAAGCTTTGTCGGAGGAGAATACAGACCAAGCTCAGTATATTTAAGCTGCAGATTCAGCAATTGAAGCCAGTCAGCCAAGCGGCCTTTCGAGATAAACTTGCCGCACCAGGGAACGTGATTACGACTTCGGAGCAACTTGGCCAGACCCCAGAGACTCGCTGGGTTAAAGCCTATTATCAGCATATGACCACCTGGCCTTAACACCCGGGTCGCTTCTCTGAGCAAGCGATGAGTCTGCTCAGTGAAATCCAGCGCATGATGCAGAACCACCACATCAACACTGTCACTGGCCACAGGTAACTCTTCGCTGAGCGCGACCGGATGCGCACACCCTGCACGCCAGGCAGATCTGAACATGAATCTATGCCCTACCGGACTGTTTTCAATGAGAGAAAACTCCTCATGACAGCCAATTTGGAGAATATGATAGCCAAACAGCCTGCTGATGAGTGGATCAGTAATGGCTTTTTCAGCGGCCCATACAGATTGCCCGAGTGGTGAGCGAAACCAGTCGCCGATTCGATCAGTGAGATTATCTGTATCGTGATAGCCATGTATGAGACGATGCCGAGTCTTATGCTTGGAGAAAATTTTCATAAAGGAAACCACGCGTGAACATGATCGATTCTATCTTGGAGAAGCTCTAAGCACCAGTTTAATCATATAACCCTAAATCTATGATATTGAACAGTATTTAGTTAGACTTGGATGTTTAACAATTCAGGAATTGCCAGCATCATGTTCAACTCGATTCATCCCATACCCGCCTTTCTAGACAACTACATATGGGCCATCACCAATCAGCAGAACACCGAACTGGCTGTTGTTGACCCCGGTGATCCGGCGCCTGTTATTCAGTATGCCGAGCAACATGACCTTACGCTCAGTCACATTCTGATCACACATCATCACAAAGACCACACTGGGGGCCTGCCGGAACTAAAACGCTATAGCCAGCCCAGAGTGATCGGGCCCTGTTCCAGCCAGATCCAGGGGATCACTGAACCCGTCGCTGATGCAGACACTTTC
>JASMER010000161.1 GCA_030752195.1 Gammaproteobacteria bacterium | reverse complement strand
GGTTACTCAATACCAACTTTGAAATGAAACGGCTACTCGAGCCGGTCTTTAAAGACCACGGTTCTGAAACCATCAATCAGATTTTCGAGGGCTATTATCAGCTTAAAGGCATGGTAGACGCTGAAGGCTATATGCTCGGCATTTCAGCGCGCACTGCGCTCGTTCGGGAGTGGAACATGCTTCTTCATGAGTATCCGCTGCTACTGACTCCATACCTGATGCGTCCAGGCTACCCTTATGACCATGATGAGACTTTTGATGGTGTTCAGGATCTTTTCGACAGCTCAATCTACAGTTATGGCGTAAATTACATCGGCATGCCGGCCGGATTTGTTCCAGTGGATCTTGTAGACGAGCTGCCTTCTGGTATTCAACTTATCGGTCAAAAATGGCGTGAAGATTTGATTCTTGATGCTATGCAGGTGATCGAAGATGCTGCAGGGGTTATGACGCAAGAGTTGTGGGCGCGCGAAGCGGAAAATCAGTCGGTCTGATTACTACTCATGCTGGCTGTCGTCGCGGGACCTCCCGTCGAAGATAGTGCGTTGCTAACTCACTAGGAGCAATTTTCTATGCTGATCATTAAAGGCGTGCCCGGCTCACCTTACACTCGCAAGATGCTGAGTCTTTTGCGTTTTCGCCACATTCCCTACCGATATGTGCAGCAGGGTAACAGCCCGCTTCCTGGTTTGCCGGAGCCTAAGGTCAGTCTGTTACCGGTAGTATATCTGACCGATCAGGAGGGCGAGTGCGAGGCGCTGGTGGATTCCACACCCATCATCCGTAGACTTGAGGCAGATTATCCTGGGCGCTCTGTTATTCCTTCCGACCCGGCGCTTCGCTTTCTCGATTACCTGATCGAGGACTATGCGGACGAATGGCTGACGAAACCGATGTTTCACATCCGCTGGTACTATGACGCGGATGCGGACATGGCCGCGACCATTCTGCCCTACTGGGGAGAGATTTCCGCGCCGGACGGGGAGATTGCTGTCAAACAAAAAGCATTCCGTGAGCGACAGGAGAGTCGTCTCTATGTGGTGGGTTCCAATGACATCACCGCGCCGGTGATAGAGGCCAGTTATCGGCGATTTCTGACTTGCTTCGATGTTCTGCTCAGGGAAGCACCTTTTGTAATGGGCGATCGACCCGGCGCAGCAGATTTTGCGCTGTTTGGTCAGCTCACCCAGTTAGCCCAGTTTGATCCGACAGCGGTTGCCATGACTTTGGAGAACGCGCCCCGGGTGTATGCTTGGGTTTCTGTGATGGAAGATTTGTCGGGGCTGGAGTCCGTCGAGTCTGATTGGCGACTCTTGTCAGCGGATAATCTCGCGATCAAGAAGCTGCTCAATGAGATGGGCAGGACCTATGTCCCGGTAATGCTTGCCAATCATCAGGCGGTTATGGCCGGCGCCTCTGAGTTCTCGACAACCGTGGAAGGACAACCCTGGCAGCAGGTTACCTTCAAATATCAGGCACACTGCGTGAACTGGATACGGCAGGAATACGGCAGTCTCGAGCCCGTATCAAAGTCACGGGTTGATGAACTGCTTGGTAACACCGGGTGCGAGGCCCTACTGGCTTGAGTTTTCAGCACGGCGCTAGTTAAGTTGGCACAACCTGCTAGCGAATCAACCGGTTCATGAAGTGACTCGGAATTTGGCAGAGCGATCAAGGAACTGAATTTCATCCGAAACGCTTGGAGCTGGAAGAAAAACTGGTTTTTTCCCTTGATGATTAGGTCGGTGGGAAGTGTTTCTGAACCCCTTAGTCTTCTTCCTTATTCTTGCGGCCAAACGGCTTCGGCTCGCCAAGGCCGCCAAAGGCCCGAAACAGCGATTCAAAGAAAGCAGTCAGCTCGAGCGTCATCAGCGCAAAGTCCTGATCGAATTTCTGCGCCTGGGTGACTTCTTCCACCGTGGACTGTTCCTCCTCAATGGCTTGGAACTGCAGGCGCTTGATGGACAGGTCGTCATCAATGATGCAGTGGATCACATGATTCCAGGAGACACCCAGGCTCTTGACCGCTTTGCCTGCTTTGAGGTGTGCCGCGATCTCATCACTGGTCAGGTCCTGGCTGGCGCAGCGCACCACATTGCTGCTGTCCAGCGGGTTTTGGAGCACCGCGTCTTCAAGCAGGCTGAAGTGGTCGCTAGGCGCCTTATCCCGTAACCATCGGGTCATGATCTCAGTTGGCGAGGTGCGCACTTGGGGCAGCGCCACCGGGAAAGAGTCCAGACTGTCCCGCAGCAGGTTGACGATTTCTTCGGCACGGGGTGCGCTGGCGCTGTCGACTACCAGCAGATTGTCTCTGACGGAGATGAACGCGTAGGTCTGCTGGTTCTTAGTGAAAGCGCGCGGCAGCAAAGTGGCGTAAACATCGTCCTGAATCTGACGTTTTTCCTTGCGGAAAATTTTCCTGGACTGCCGATGCTCTATTTCTGCGACCTTTTCTTCAGTCTCCTGTCGCACCACATAGGCAGGCAACAGTCGATCCTGTTTCTGTGCGCATACCATAATGAAATTACCAACGACGTGAGTAAGCATGGGCGCAACGTCTTCGTCCTCTGACACTGGGGCGGCGTCACCCAGCGGGCTGACCCAGCCGAGGCGGGATTTCTCAAATTTGCTGCAGGGCGCAAACAACTGGTTGCCGAGATGGGTTTCCAGTTCATCCTGACTGTAGGGAAAGGTTTCGGTGAGGGCGAACAGCCGAATATTTTTGAAAAACATAATCAGTAAGCAATGGCTTCAGCGAAAGGCAGGGCATTATGCCGAAGCGCCGGTAAGAAGCCCAGAGGTTTGCGCGTTCTGGCGGTGAGGACTCTGACCAAAAGCGATCGGGCTACTGCCCAAAATCAATTAAATGTGCGCCTCGGTTGAATCCGTCCTGCCTGAAACCGTAGCCTTTGCGCGCAGCGAGTTTTTCCATGAAGCGAGTGGCCTCTCTGGCAATTGCACCGCGTTTGCTGCTGCCACTTCCGTAACCATGGATGACCTTCAGGCCCCTGAAACGATAGAGCAGTGCGGTGTTGAGCCCTTCCTCGATTTCCACCTTCGCCTCTTCCCGCGTCTGGTTATTATGAGCCACATCGATTTCATAGAATTGCTCGCTCAGCGCGTTATGAAGATCAGTGTCGCACTTGGGACAAGTCAGCTCAGAAGGATCTACGGGAATGCCGCAGTCCGGGTTGGTGCAATCAATAGTTGGTACGGGGTTTGCCATGTGGTGTGATTTGCGTGTGGTCCGAGTGTGAACTTGATAAGCGTCGCGTTACGCGAATTACGCAGCAGAGGCCAATCAGGACTGCTGAAGCTGCTCCAGAACTTCCATCCAAGCTTCTTCGATGTCGGCCAGTTGGGTTTTCAGCGCACCTTGCCGCTGTAGCAGATCTTTGAGCTGTTTCTTGTTGCTGTCATCATACAGCGTGCTGTCGGAGAGTTGTGTCTCCAGAGACTGAAGCTCGCTGTTGAGGTCATCTATCTTGCGTTCCAGCTGTTTCTCGCGTTTGCGCATCGGGGCCTCGCGCTCTCGTTTTGCGGCGGCCTCCTGCCGCAGATGTTTCTTGTCAAGTTTGTGGCTGGTGGTGCCGGCCCGCGTAGTCGCCGTTCGTTCTTCGAGCTTGTAACTGGCCGATTCCTGTTTGCCCAGCCACTTTTCATAATCTTTCAGATCGCCTTTGAATTCAGCAAACACACCTTTGCGGATGGAATAGAACGCATCAACCGTGTTGCCAAGCAAATGTCGGTCATGAGAGACGATGATCAGCGCTCCAGAGTAGTGCTGCAGGGCAACTGTGAGCGCGTGAACCATATCCAGATCTAGGTGGTTGGTGGGCTCATCCATCAACAACAGATTCGGTTGACTGCGCACGACCCGTGCCAGCGCGAGGCGCGCTTTTTCACCACCAGAAAAGACGGATATCTGCTCATTGATGCGCTCGCCCTTGAAATCAAAGCCGCCAAGGTAGTTGCGTATCTCTTGAGCGCTGGCTTTAGGGTCGAGCTGCTGAATGAGCTCAAAAGGGGTTGACTGCTGATTCAGCTCGTCGACCTGATGCTGGGCGTAATAGCCTACTTTAAGTTTTTTGGCACGGGTGATCTCACCCGCCAGCGGCGGATGCTGCTCAGAGAGTACTTTGAGCAGGGTCGATTTGCCGCTGCCGTTGAAACCTAGCAAACCGATCCGCGTGTCAGCGAGGATGCTGAGATTGATCCGTTCGACCAGCGGTTCCGCAAAACCAATGCTGAGTTGTTCTACCTGCATTAAAAAGTCCGGAACATGATCAAGGTCTGCGAAAC
>JASMER010000160.1 GCA_030752195.1 Gammaproteobacteria bacterium | reverse complement strand
CATTGTAACCGGCATCGGAGAAAACGCTTCAAGCTGCTCTCGGTAAATTTCCGCCTGCTCATGCTCACTGGGAAACCGTTCACTGAGCAGAAATGGAACTTCTGTTCTATAAAGGCCCACCCCTTCAGCGCCCTGATCAAGAGAACGGACAACGTCAGAGATAAGGCCCGTATTTACCCACAAATGGACCCGATGCTTATCCGCGGTGATACAGGGAAGATCTTTCAGCTCTTCTAGACCTGCGATCAGCTCTGTCTGCTCTTTGATCGTATTCTCATAACGCTGTCGAACAGTCTCAGATGGGTTCCCTATTAGCTCTCCTTTATAACCATCGAGAATCACTTCTCTTCCATCCAGCCGATTGATTGGTAGATCTACCACCCCCATGACCGTGGGAATCCCCATCGTTCGGGCCAGAATGGCCACATGGGAATTACCAGACCCCTTCAATGAAACAATGCCTTTGAGTTTGTTCTCCGGCACATCAGCCAGCATCGCCGGCGTCACTTCCTCGCTGACCAATATGGTGTTTTCTGAATATTCCGTACGAACCTGCTCTCCTTGCTGCAGATAAAACAGGACTCGGCTGCACAGGTCTTTGATATCGACCGCTCGCTCCCGCAGATAATCATCAGGCATCATTTCAAAACTACGAATATGCTCCAGTGCTACTTCAGCGAGTGCGCCCTGCGCCCAGTGGCCGACCTGTATTCGTTCCAGCACCTCTTTGCCCAGAGCATCGTCATCGAGCATGTGAAGATAGACATCAAAAAGTTGTCGCTCTTCCTCAGCAACTTTCCCTGCCAGCCGCTCATGGATATCTCGCATGTCCTGACGCACTTTGTTGAGCGCATCTTTGAAGGCTTCGATTTCCTTATTGAGTTCACGCGCCTGTCTGATCGGCACCTGGTACAGATTAGCCTTGGGGAAAATAACAATCATTTCACCAATCGCTACGCCGGAAGCTCCTGGTATGCCGGCGAAAACGGTGTCTGAAATTCTTTGTCCAGAGGGGCTTATGCCTGCAATTGCGCCAGTTGCTTCAGCTGAGGCAATAACCCCTGCGAGCTGTGCTGACAGGGTAATCAGAAAGGCTTCTTCACCTTCATCAAATCCCCTCTGCTGCTCATGCTGAACAACCACTACCCCCAAAACATTACGATGGTGAATAATTGGCACGCCCAGGAAGGAGCGAAAGCTTTCTTCCCCGGTTTCCTCAATGTAGTGGAAGCTGGGATGCTTGAACGCATCCTCAAGATTGATTGGCTCCGCGTGTTTGGCTACAAGACCCACGAGCCCCTCGCCAATTTCTAGGCTCACATGGCCAACAGCCTCTTTTTTCAGACCTCTGGATGCCATCAACACATGGGCGTTCATGTCCTGATCAAACAGGTAAACAGAGCAAACCTGGGTAGCCATCACTTCGCGGACGCGGACCACGATGATGTCTAACGCTGACTGCAGGTCTTTTGCAGAATTAACCTGCTGAACTATTTCCCGTAATTGCTCGAGCATAAGTTGTCAGTTCCAGGTCCAAGTAGCGTCTCCATGGCATTGCAGGTACCCCCTCCATGCCCACGAGTTGCGACACGCACAGGATTTCCGAACGCCCGAACCCGTTACTTGATATAGCGCTCAAGCGGGCCCAATAACTCGCGCAGCGCACGCCGGTAGACATCGCGTTTAAATTCGATGACCTGATTGACCGGATACCAGTAGCTTACCCATCGCCAGTCGTCAAATTCAGGCTCTCCGAATTTATCCAGTTCAATTTGACTGTCATCCGCTTCGAGTCCTAGCAGAAACCATTTCTGTTTTTGGCCAATGCAAAGAGGGTTCTTGTGGTAGCGAATATAATTCTTCGGTAGATCGTATCGGAGCCATTCGGTAGTCTGATGCAGGACAATGACATCATTCCCGCACAATCCAACTTCCTCTTCAAGCTCGCGAAACAGCGCCTGCTTAATAGTCTCATCTCCATCAATACCGCCCTGCGGAAACTGCCACGCGCTCTGGCCAATCCGCTTCGCCCACAGCAACTGGCCTCTGCGGTTGCAAATGACTATTCCGACGTTAGGACGATAGCCCTCTGAATCGATCATTATCTTCTCTATAGACAGGCAAATGGCTCTATTGTTTCATAGTAGATCAAATTGGATCAATGACGAGATTCACGGTAGAGAGATGTAACTACTTTGTAATCAGTGGGTTAGCGATATCAAAGAGACATGCGGGCGAGGCTTTTGCCCCAGCGAGCAAGCCGTTGGTGAGAGAAACGGTATAATAGCGTCATTCATCCGTGTCATTCGCTTTGGATTTCCATCGTTATGAAAGGCCGCCTTGCCCTATTTGATCTGGACAGTACCCTTCTTGCAGGTGATAGCGATCACGCATGGGGAGAGTTTCTGATCGAGCGCGGTCTGGTAGAAACAGACAGCCATCGTGCCGCCAATGATGCCTATTATCAGAATTATCTGGCTGGCAAACTCGACATTCATGATTATGTTAACTTCACCGTCGCCCCTGTGATGAGCTACACGGAGGCGGAGCTTAATCACCTGCATGATGCCTTTATGCAAAAAGCGATCAGGCCCATGATCCTTTCTAAATCGAGGGCACTGATTGAGTCCCATCAGGTACGCGGGGACACCTGTATCATCATTACCGCGACGAATGATTTCATCACTGCACCCATCGCCAAAGAACTCGGAGTAGATATTCTGATCGCTACACAACTTGAAACCATTGAAGGAAAATTGACTGGCAAGATACAGGGTGAGCCGTGCTATCACGAAGGCAAAGTTAAAAAACTGGCGGTCTGGATGCAGCAAGAAGCCTGCCGCGGCCACCATTTTGACCTGTCTTCTGCCGTCTTCTATACTGATTCAATCAACGATTTACCGCTTCTAAAACAAGTCTCTGAGCCGGTTGCAGTTGACCCCGATGATTCGCTGAGGCGAGAAGCGCAGGCTAGGCAATGGAAGATCATCAGTTTACGTTAAACAAAAGCCCTGCCTTCGTAATCATCGCTGCGGCTTTGTTCTTCTGCGCTCTGCAAAGCTGCAGCGACCGCGGAAACCTGTCGGACCATCAATCCATATTGCGTGATGCCACTGAAAGCTCTGGCGAAACGCCACTCTCACAACCCGAAGCAGAAAGCGCGCTGCATACCATAACGCCACTCTTACAACCCGAAGCAGAAAGCGCGCTGCGTACCATCATGCTGCAGTTTCCAGAATATCTGGATGTGGGGCTGAAAGATGCAGTCGAAAAAATAGAAACGCTGCGAACTTCTTCCAACAATTTTCTGGAGAATACTGGCACCGAGACACTGGCAGCTGTCAGGGCGGCATGGCTTAGTGCCCACAATGCCTATGAGCAAACAACGCTCTACCGGAAACTGTTTGAATCGTTTGCCGAAGAGCCCGCAGTCTTGCAGCTTACCGAACATCAGTACTTTATTGATCACTGGCCAATTTATGCAGGTTACATCGACTATCTAGACAATTATCCGGGCAGTGGCTTGGTAAACGACATGACGGTAGCGCTTACACCAGAATCTATTAGGGCACAACATGGCCTGCTCGACATCCATGAGGCCACTCTTGGCTTCCATGCCCTGGAGTTTCAGCTCTGGGGTGAAAACGTCAATGGCGTTGACGCAAGGCCCTACGATGATTTCATTAAAGTCACTGACGTTGCCTTGCCCACAGCCATTGAGGGGGTTCCCGCTGAGCAACTGCCGAGAAGTCGGCGACGTCAATTTTTAGCGCTTGGCGTAGAAGAGCTGAGCTCTGAAACGGATTCTCTATTCAAGACCTGGAACAGTGAACGGCCATCGATTCTGGCTGCCCTCGAGCAACTTGACTCGCGCACTATAATCTACAGATTAGCTGGAGCGTTTATCTCGACGCTTGATGATGAAATTCTGCTCCCAAGCTTATATCCCATGCTGAATGGTGACATTAACGAAGGCCTGCACGCAGTTTTCAGTCATGCGTCACAGGATGCTGAAGGCGCTCAGCTCTTTGGTATGGAGCAACTATTGACTGAGAGCAGCGCAACAGGCCGCACACTGGACGAAATCCTGGGCACTTTGTCCGATGACTATGCCGAATATTTCTTACGAAATTTAGACGCCGGCAAAGCCTGTCTTGACAGGCTCTACAGCAAGAATGCCAGCAGCCACATAACTGACAACGAGTTTGCTGTAGTTGAGTGTATTAATCTGATGCAGAATATGATCGAGTATCTGGAGCAAATTCGCAACCTCACGGCCGGGCTCGGCTAGTTCCCCGACTTGAGTCCTTGAGCTCGACGATCAAATC
>JASMER010000015.1 GCA_030752195.1 Gammaproteobacteria bacterium | reverse complement strand
GATGGGCGTCGGTAAAACAACCATCGGACGCGCTCTGGCTGAGCGGATGAATCTGGAATTTTTCGATTCGGATCAGGAGATTGAGACGGCAACCGGCGCTGATATTCCCTGGATTTTTGACGTTGAGGGTGAACGGGGTTTCAGACACCGCGAAGTGAAAATGATCAACCTGCTATCCGGGCGCAACAACATCGTTTTAGCGACGGGTGGGGGCGCTGTCCTCGATGAAAAAAATCGCACACGACTGAAGAAACGTGGACTTGTGGTTTATTTGTGCGCGAGTATCAAGCAGCAAGTTGAGCGGACCGCGCGCGACAGACATCGACCGTTGCTACAAAATGGAAATCCCGAGCAGATAATCAAGGATTTGATGGTGGAACGTGAGCCGCTTTATCTCGAGGTTGCTGATGTCGTGGTAGACACCAATCGTCGGAACCTCAAAAGCGTGAGCAATGAGATAATCAAGCAGATCAAAACCCATCAACAATCTTCAGGTTCATGACTGTGAAACTGAGTGCGAGGGTTTTTTGCGGACGAGCGAGAGGCTCAAGACACTGTGGAAACATTAAACGTTGACTTGGGTGAGCGCAGCTACCCGATCTTTATCGGGCCCGGCCTGCTGAAAGAAACCGACCGACTAAGGTCTCACTTGGGACAAGGGCAGGCGGTAATAATCAGTAACGACACTGTCGCGCCGCTTTATCTTGATCAGGTAAAGCAAACGCTGGGCGACAGCTACGGTTGGGAAATCATCTTGCCGGACGGTGAGACCCATAAAAACCTTGGCACCATATCTCAAATTTATGACCGGCTGTTGAGGGCCAAGGCAGACCGTCAAACCACATTGGTGGCTCTTGGCGGCGGCGTTATCGGAGATATTACGGGCTTTGCGGCTGCAACCTATCAGCGTGGTATCAATTTCATACAGATTCCGACCACATTGCTCGCTCAGGTTGATTCATCGGTAGGTGGTAAGACCGGGGTGAACCACCCGCTGGGCAAAAACATGATTGGGGCGTTTTATCAACCCAGATGTGTACTGATTGATACTGAGGTGCTTTTGACTCTGCCGGAGAGAGAGATCAAAGCTGGTCTGGCAGAGGTGATCAAATATGGGTTGATTAATCAGCCGGACTTTCTCAGCTGGCTGACGAATAATGCAGCGGATATACTGGCCCTTGACAATGCAAAGCTGACCGAGACGATTCGAATTTGCTGTCAGGCTAAAGCAGATATTGTGGCTGCGGACGAGCGGGAAGTTGGACTGAGGGCGCTGTTGAATCTGGGCCACACATTTGGTCATGCTATTGAGACGGCGAGCGGCTACGGGAACTTGTTACACGGCGAGACTATTGCTATGGGTATGGTGATGGCAGCTGACTTGTCCCGACGCCTTGACTTACTCAGTGCTGAGCAAGCCGCGAAAGTGCGCGACATATTGGAGAACGACTTCTCCATGCCGGTCATTCCCCCCGCACAAATTAGTACCGAAACTTATCTGGAACTGATGTCCTCTGATAAGAAAGCGGAGCAGGGAAGAATACGATTCATTCTGCTGGAAGCCCCTGGAAAAGCCGTGTTGACGGGCGAAGTTCCTCCGGATTTACTTAAGGAAACTCTTACAGCAGGTGATGGACTTTGCCGGTAGGTGCTTGGTACGCCATGAGCATGATCAGACAGTGTCTGCAAACACTGGGTCACAAATCTGACCCGTTCAAGCTGCGGTCCAAGCAGTCGGAGTATCTCTCCGAGGCTGGTCGTGGCGTTCTCTTGCATAGACTGGGCTAATGCATCAGACGCGGTGATTCTGCCTTGATTGTCATCGCGCAGATGATGACACAGCTTCAGCAAGACAGTTACCACGTCTGCTTTTTGGCAGCGAAAGAAAGATGCGGGGCATTTTGGACCGCACGTTAAATCTTGCGGCGGTCAGAGAGTTTTAATTTGAGCCATTTATCACTAAGGGTCTCAGCGGCTACGGGCAAAACAAGCTGGTGCTATCAACCTGCCAGTATCTGCCGCCAAGCTCACCCAAATCGATGTTTAGGCCAGCGGTATCCCCGATGCCATGACCGGCGCACTGGCTTACCTGATAGAGGAAGAAGAGGCTGGGAGCAGTGCGATGCTATCACTTGGCGCGGCGCTCCGGCTGAGCGGTCGCGAGGCAGCCAATGCGGTCCTGGCGAGTTTGTCTACACGAATCCGGGAAGTGCAACCTCGGGCTCACCCGGTTAGTCAATTACCCTCCCCGATCTAATGGCTGTGATAGCCTGACCCAATGCTGCCCACGTTGGTGTCTGATGATCGCTCGTGTATCATCGCACTCGCTCTAACTTACTTTGGCTCATTCGTTACCCATGAACGATCGTTTTTTGCGTGCCTTGTTCAAGCAGCCATTGGAACGTCCTCCGGTATGGATGATGCGTCAGGCCGGCAGATATTTGCCCGAGTATCGAGCCACCCGGAAGCAGGCCGGTAGCTTTCTGGATCTCTGCAAGAACCCGGAACTGGCCTGTGAAGTGACTATGCAGCCGCTGCGTCGCTATGACTTTGACGCGGCGATCCTCTTCTCTGACATTCTGACTATCCCTGATGCTTTCGGCCAAGGGTTGTATTTTGAAGAAGGTGAAGGGCCGAGATTCCGAAAGGTGATTCGCACGCCGGCAGATGTCGAGTCTCTGCCTGATGTGTCCATGACCCTCGAGCTCTCGTATGTATATGCGGCTGTTGCCCGCATCAGGAAAGAGCTGGCCGGTAAAGTGCCCTTGATCGGGTTTTCCGGCAGCCCCTGGACCCTCGCAACCTATATGATTGAGGGTGGAGGCAGCAAGGATTTTCGGGTCGCCAAACAGTTTCTCTATAATCACCCTGAAGCGCTGCGCCTGCTGCTTGAGCGGCTCGCCGATGCGGTCACCGAATATCTTACAGCACAGATCGAAGCTGGCGCTCAGGCCGTGCAAATTTTTGACACCTGGGGCGGGATCCTGACTCCCTCGGCCTACCGGGAATTTTCTCTGCAATACATGCAGCGTATCGTTGAGCGACTGAAACAGAAGGTGGAACCTGATGCTGTGCCAATTATTCTGTTTACGAAGAATGGCGGGCAGTGGCTTGAGGCCATTGCTCACACTGGCTGTCACGCTGTGGGTCTGGACTGGACGACCGGGATTCAGAACGCACGGGCACGAGTCGGGGACAAGGTCGCGCTGCAGGGAAACATGGATCCCTCCATTTTGTATGCGCAGCCTGAGGTGATCCGGGCAGAGGTCCAGCGAATCCTCAGGGATTACGGAGCGGGTCCCGGGCATGTCTTCAACCTCGGGCACGGCATCTCTCCGGGTGTGGACCCAAAGCACGTGGCCGTTTTTGTTCAGGCAGTGCACGAATTTTCCACTGTTGACTAGTTGGTCACCCTTGCGATGGATGTCTGGGTCAGCATTGGGAGTAACTTGGCGTCAGAAATCGGCCCCCCGCAGCAGATTGTTCGGAGTGCGCTCGCTGAGCTGAAAACGCTGAGCCCTCATGATCTAGCGATTTCGTCCCTCTTTTGCAGCGCGCCGGTAGACTGTCCGTCAGACTCCCCCGACTTTGTAAACGCCATGGTCAAGATGGATGTGGAAGACCATATCCGTCCGAGGGGCTTTCTCAAGAATCTTCAAGCCATTGAAAAGTATTTTGGTCGCGTCAGAGACGGCCGCAGGCACGCGGCCCGAACACTCGACCTGGACTTGATTTGCTGGGGGCGCCTGATACTTGATCATCCAAAACTTCAGCTTCCTCATCCTCGTGCTCACCAGCGCGCCTTTGTCCTTGCGCCTATGGCGGAGATTGATTCCGGCTTCCGGTTGCCCGGATTTGATAAAACCATTGGTCAGCAGTTGGCATCGCTTTCCGGCGATGTCGGAGTCAAGCGCTTGGCGCTTGAATAATTGGAGCCGCAACAGCCGATTGCTGTTGTTAAAGCGCTTTGAAAATATGGCGAAATTGCCACAGCTCAGCGCCAGTTTTTCATACGAATTCGTGTGCAAGATAGACATTTAGTGGTATTCTGCTTTGTGGAACTTCTGCACGTCCGGCCATTTGGCGATGCGCCGTCGGTTGGCCAAAATCAGCACTCCATCAGTGATCGCGGACATTAAAGAAATTTCCCAGATCGCGGATGATCAAATAAGGCAGCTAAGTATTGAGTGCGGCGCAGCCCTGTGTTGGTGTCGGATTTCACGCCTGTGCAAGTAACTTAAAACAACGACAGCGGTAACGGTTCGAAATCACCATGAATTCCAGCTCGCAAAACGTCCGGTCACGAATGCTCTGCCTCGCCCTGTGCGTGAGCTGGTTCGCGTCGGCTGCAGCGCAAGACGTCAATAAGACTTCGTTGAGCAGTTTCCGTGTAAACCCGGCCTCGGTTCTTGGGACGGCCGCACCGGTTATCGAGTTGTCCCGCAATGTCGAGGCTCAAGGTTTTGAAGGCTCGCTGGCCAAAGAGGCACTAAATTTCAATCTCGGAGTCAAAATCACGCCCATAGCAGGGCTAAACCTGCAGGCGGATGCCTGGCGTCAGGAGATTACAGATGCGCCGGCCGTGACGCTCAACACGGGTGCGCAACAGGTGCTGCCGAATCTGTACCTAGAAGATTCTGCGATAAACGAATTCAATATCCAGTCACCTCTGCTAGGGTCCCAGCTTAAGCGCAGTGGTTTCGACCTTGGCGCCTCCTTAATTTGGGACACTAACCGTTTCGGGCAGTTTACTCTAAGCACCAAAACGACTTATGTGAAGGATGTCGAGAATCGCGGTTCTCTGCTTGATCTGCTCAACAGCGAAATCACAGCTTTGGAAGATCGGGTAATCAGTCCGGAGCTCCAGAGTAGTCTCATGCTCACCTGGCAGTTGGGTAACCATACTGCAAGCGCGATCACTAACTACTTCGACTCCTTCAAGGATCTCAGTGAGCTTGATCTTGATGAAATCAACGCACTAGTGGATGACATCACCACGATCGATCTTCAGTACGGTTACAGTGTTGAGACGGGTTCCAACAATCGGGCAATCATCTCGTTTGGGATCCGCAATATCTTCGACGAAAAAACCGCCCAGATACTCAATTCATCCACGCGTGTACTTGACCAGAACGGCCGAGTAGCCTATGGATCCATCAAGTATCAATTCTGAGACATTCCAGCAGCTGCGTCGCACGCAGTTCGCGCCGCGTCGTGGAGGCTCGTTCCAACCAGCATTGCGGCGCCTGTCCAATTGCTGATTGGCCCCGTTATGGGCTTGCTCTGGCCAGAGACACTATGTCGACTGGCGCCACGCCTTGCTCCTGATGACACTTACGCAGGTCTTCAACCGTCGCGCCAGTGGTAAGGACGTCATCGAAAATCGCCGCCTGTTTTTGATTGTGCTCAGTTCCTCACAGTCTTGCACAGTAAAGGCTAAACTCAGGTTGCGTCTTCTTGACGAGGCATCTGTTATTTCGATTTGCGAAAAAGGGGGGGGTGCCTAACCCTCCTGACTAAATCCCCGCGTGTGCATCCGCTGGGGATGCAGCGGTATAGGCAACAGAAGCGGAGGTTGTGCTGAGGTCGTTAGTCACCGGACGATGTGTTGAAATCGCTCATCGATCAGATGCACAAAGCTAGCACCAATCTCCAGCCGACTGTGGAATTCCAAGTGGCTTATGAGCTGCCGGGCCGGTTGTACGCAATGAAACAGCGCTAGCGTGCTGTCGAATTAAGGAGGGTCGCGTTAGCAGTGCCCACAGCGCTCATAGCAGGCGGCAAAAAGTCCTGAAATATCGCAGTTTTCTATCCCGCAAAACGTGCACTTTGCCGGAATCAGCCTGCCCCGGCGGGTCAGCCCGTCTTTCGATGTTTCTGCACGCAGCCGCTTCAGGTCTTTTAGCGAAGAAGGTTGACACAGTGCTGCCAAAAAATGCCGAAAAGCCCGTGAGCCTGCACTACCGCTGCGAGAAGCTTCGCCTATAATTGGAGAAAATTAGCTAAACCATCTGTATAAATTTGCGACCTATCTGATTCGACGACCCACCCACCCTGATCAGGAGCAGTAAAATGAACGCTTATCGCGCACCACTTGGTGACATGCAATTTCTGATGTCGGAGGTCTTCCAGGCTGACAAGCTATTTGCATCCATGCCGGGCACGGCGGAAGTCACTCCTGATCTGATTAGCGCGATTCTTGAGGAGGCGGCAAAAATTGCGGAAAACTTGCTATCACCGATCAACCAGAACGGAGACCATGAGGGGTGCCAATGGAATGACGGAGTCGTCACGACACCGGTAGGTTTTAAAGAAGCCTATGAGCAGTATGTTGCCGGTGGCTGGGCTGGTCTGACTGGCGACACGGATTTTGGTGGACAGGGCATGCCGAAATTATTGTCTTCACAAATTGAAGAGATGTTCTTCGGCGCCAATTCCTCATTTGCGCTTTACACTATTCTTACCACCGGTGCGACTCTTACGCTAAGTGAGCACGCGTCGGAAGCACTGAAGCAGCGCTATCTTCCCAAGATGTACGAAGGTCGCTGGACCGGCACCATGTGCCTGACTGAGCCGCAGGCAGGGACAGATCTTGGCATGCTTAGAACCAAGGCGGTCCCCCGGGATGATGGCAGTTATCGCATCACCGGGACCAAGATTTTTATCACGGCTGGTGAGCACGATCTGACCGAAAATATCATTCACCTGGTGCTGGCCAAGCTGCCGGATGCTCCTGCTGGACCGAAGGGTATTTCCCTGTTTGTGGTTCCCAGGAACGCTGTGGACAACGACGGTGGCCTTACCGGAGACCCCAACAATGTTTCCTGCGGGGCCGTCGAACATAAGATGGGCATTAAGGGATCCGCGACCTGTGAGATGAATTTTGTTGGCGCTCAGGGCTGGCTGGTTGGCGAACTCAATCACGGTCTGTCAAACATGTTCACCATGATGAATTATGAGCGTCTGTCGATGGGTTTGCAGAGTAATGGGCTGGCAGACAGTTCGTATCAGACTGCTACCAAGTATGCCCGGGAACGCATTCAGGGTCGGTCCCCAACCGGGCCGCAGCAGCCTGAAGGTGCGGCTGACCCAATTCTGGTTCACCCTGATGTGAGACGGATGCTGCTGACTATGCGGGCAAACATCATGGCCGGTCGTGCGCTGTCTATGTACGCGGCGATGCAGCTCGACATTTCTCGTTTTCATCCGGACCCGGAGCAGCGGCAGCAAGCAGACAGGCTGGTGGCGCTGCTGATTCCGGTTGTCAAGGCTTATTGCTCCGACCGCGGCTTTGAAATGTGTGTAATGGGACAACAGGTGCTAGGAGGCCATGGATATGTCGCGGAGTGGGGGCTGGAGCAGAATGTGCGTGATGCCCGCATCGCTCAGATATACGAGGGGACCAATGGTATTCAGGCGCTGGATTTGATGGGCCGTAAAACGGTGCGCGGTAAGGGAGAACTGTTGGCAGTGCTGCTGACAGAAATGGACAAATTTGTTGCACATGCGCAGGATATTCCGGGCGTGAGCCGATACTTGCCGCATTTGTTCAGCAACCAGCGAATGATACAAAGCGTCACCCTCAGTGTGATCGATCGCGCCGGCGACAACCCGGAAGAGATCGGAGCTGCTTCCTACGCCTATATGGAACTGCTTGGCCTGACGCTCTACAACTTCATGTGGCTGCGCATTCTGGCAGCTGCTCTACCAAAGCTTCAGGCCGGATCAGGCGACACCCAGCACCTCTCCGGTCTGGTCAAGACAGCGGAATTCTTCTTTGCCCGGATATTGCCCAAAACCCGAGCGCTGGTGGAAGAAATCGAAGCTGGCGCGGATACGCTAATGGCTATGAGTGCTGAGGAATTTTGAGGCACTTTGCAAAATCGTGGCTCGCAGCGATTCTGAGCCCCACAAGCATTTCGCGTGCTTTCATTCACTCTGTATAATCGGCTGCCTCACACACAGGATATGCCAATGATCAGAGTCGCGATCGCCGGTGTTGCCGGCCGTATGGGCCAAGCCCTCGTGCAAGCCGTAGACGCCCACAAGCCTGAACTGCAGACAACTGCGGCATCGGTGCTCGCGGATGATCCAGCGCTGGGCCAAGATATTGGTATTATCGCGCTGGATCATCCATCAGGCGTCATGGCAGTAACTGATCTTGAGACGGTCACCGATGATTTTGATGTCCTGATTGATTTTACTTCGCCAGCGTCCAGTCTGGCCCATCTCGAGCTCTGCCAGCACCATGGCAAGTCAATGGTGCTTGGGACAACCGGCTTCAGCGCCTCGGAAAAAGACAAGATCGCTCAGACTCATTTGCCACTGGTATTCGCGCCAAATATGAGTGTCGGGGTTAACCTCTGCTTTGATTTACTAGCCCGTGCTACCCGCGTGTTGGGTGACGAGGTTGACATAGAGATTATCGAAGCGCATCACCGGTTTAAGAAGGATGCTCCGTCAGGGACAGCGCTGCAGATGGGTGAGGTTGTTGCCAAGGCTCTAGGACGCAAGCTGGATGAGGTGGCAGAGTATGGTCGTGAGGGGTTTAGTGAAATCCGTGACCCGAAAACCATCGGCTTCAACTCCATTAGGGCAGGCGACATTGTTGGCGATCATACGGTGCTCTTCGCCGTGGACGGAGAGCACGTTGAAATTACCCACAAAGCCAGTAGCCGGATGACGTTTGCGCGTGGTGCCGTTCGGGCTGCCCGTTGGCTGTCGGGGCAACCCAATGGCGTGTATTCCATGCTGGACGTTCTGGAGCTGGGTGCAGACTAGGGTTATCTACAGCGGTTTGTGGATAAACTGTTGAGAACGGGCACAACAGCGTTTACGGCTATCGTTTAGCGACAAAATTTGCGCTTACCTGAAGAATCTGGCACAAGCAGATAGACACCACTGACCAAGCTTTTATACAATTTCCGCTCAGTATGAAGCATGCTGAAATCTTACAGAACGGACGAAAAACCTGAAAAGCGGAGTGAGGATTTCCTCTCTCCGCTTTTTTTCGCCTGCAGAAAATACCAGCACAGATAAAGGCAAGACGAACTGAAGAGGGTGTGAAGTGACTCGAGAAGCGGTTCTGGCGTTAGCAGACGGCAGTATTTTCAAAGGCATAGCGATCGGCGCGCAAGGCAAGTCCAGCGGCGAAGTTGTATTCAACACCTCATCGACGGGTTATCAGGAGATTCTCACTGACCCTTCCTATGCTCAGCAGATTGTCACGCTTACATACCCTCATATCGGTAACACCGGTACCAACGATGAGGACGATGAGTCAGACTCGGTGTGGGCTTGCGGACTGGTAATTCGCGATCTGCCGATGTTGGCCAGCAACTGGCGCAAGCAGCAGTGCCTGGGGGATTTTCTGAACGAACGGGGCGTGGTGGCGATCGCGGAGATTGATACCCGTCGCCTCACCAGGTTGCTGCGCGATCAGGGCCCGTTGAACGGCGCCATTGTTTCTGGCGAGGAACTGGCGGCAATCGGTGAATCCGGTGCGGTTAGTCTGGCCAAAGATTTTCCAGGGCTTGAAGGCATGGACCTGGCGAGGGTCGTGAGCGCAAAGAGTCACTACAGCTGGGATCAGAGCGTGTGGTCACTCGGCTCAGGATACAGTGCCGGTGCCAACCTCCGGTTTCGCGTGGTCGCCTACGATTTTGGCGTCAAGCGCAACATCCTCAGGATGTTGGCAGAACGCGGCTGCGAGATTACCGTAGTTCCGGCACAGACGCCTGCCGGTGAGGTTCTGGCCATGCAGCCAGACGGAGTGTTTTTATCGAATGGTCCTGGAGATCCTGAACCCTGTGACTACGCTATTGCCGCCATCGGTAAATTTTTAGAAGCTGACGTACCTCTGTTCGGTATTTGCCTGGGTTGTCAGCTACTCGCGCTGGCCTGCGGTGCAGAAACTGTCAAGATGCGTCTCGGTCACCATGGCGCTAATCATCCGGTGCAAAATCTGGCAGACGGTTCGGTAATGATCACCAGCCAGAACCACGGTTTTGCCGTGGATGCCGCCAGTCTGCCCGAGAATTTAATAGCCACTCACAAATCACTCTTCGATGACTCTTTGCAGGGTATTGAACGCAGTGATAAGCCCGCATTCGGCTTTCAGGGTCACCCCGAGGCCAGTCCCGGACCTCATGATGTCGCACCGCTGTTTGATCGCTTCATCGAGCTGATGGCCAGCTCCACAAGCAACCGTCCACTGAACCGGAAGGAAGCAAGCTGAAAATGCCCCGCAGAACTGATATCGAAAGCATTCTTATCCTGGGGGCAGGCCCTATTGTCATCGGGCAAGCCTGCGAATTTGACTACTCCGGCGCACAGGCCTGCCAGGCACTGCGTGAAGAAGGGTTTCGCGTGATCCTGGTGAACTCCAATCCCGCGACCATCATGACAGACCCGACGATGGCTGAGGCCACCTACATTGAACCTGTCAAGTGGCAGATTGTGGAAAAAATTATCGCCAAAGAGCGGCCGGACGCTATTCTTCCGACCATGGGCGGGCAGACAGCGCTCAACTGTGCTCTTGACCTTAATCGTCACGGCATCCTTGAAAAGTATGGGGTCGAGTTGATCGGTGCGAAGTGTGAGGCCATCGATAAAGCCGAAGACCGGGAACAATTCGATAACGCGATGGTCGCGATTGGATTGGAAACACCGCGTCACAAAATGGCGCGCAGTTTGGAGGATGCTTTTGCGAGTCTCGATGCGATTGGCTTTCCCTGCATTATCAGGCCGTCCTTTACCCTGGGCGGCAGTGGAGGCGGTATAGCATACAACCGTGAAGAATTTGAGGAGATATGTGCTCGCGGCCTCGAGCTCTCTCCCACCAATGAACTGCTCATCGATGAGTCGCTCATTGGCTGGAAGGAATATGAAATGGAGGTGGTCAGAGATAAGAATGATAATTGTATCGTTGTCTGCGCTATTGAGAATTTTGACGCGATGGGTGTGCACACAGGTGATTCGATTACCGTTGCGCCCTCACAAACGCTGACTGACAAGGAATATCAGATCATGCGCAACGCCTCGATTGCGGTGTTGCGGGAGATTGGCGTGGAGACCGGTGGCTCCAACGTGCAGTTTGCGGTCAATCCTGACAATGGTCGCCTGGTTGTTATTGAGATGAACCCGCGTGTGTCGCGTTCGTCTGCTCTGGCATCCAAAGCTACAGGTTTTCCAATCGCCAGGGTGGCTGCAAAACTGGCAATCGGCTTCACGCTCGACGAACTGCGAAATGAAATTACCGGTGGAGTCACGCCGGCATCGTTTGAACCGGCGATCGATTATGTCGTGACCAAGATTCCACGGTTCACTTTTGAGAAGTTTCCGGAGGCTGATGATCGCATAACAACGCAGATGAAATCAGTCGGCGAGGTTATGGCGATCGGGCGCACTTTTCAGGAGTCAATGCAGAAGGCTTTGCGCGGGTTGGAGGTGGGCATGTGTGGTTTTGACCCGATTCTCGAAGCCGACCTGAGTAATGCCAAGGCTGTCCTTACCCGGGAACTCACTGAACCCGGAGCTCAGCGTATATGGTTCGTTGCCGATGCCTTTCGGCTAGGCTGGTCAGTGGCGACGGTCTTCGATCTTAGTGGCATCGACCCCTGGTTCCTGATTCAGATCGAAGATCTCATCAAGTCCGAAGAATTGCTGGAGACGCAGCAACTTTCTCAGCTTGATCAGCGCACCATGCGCTCACTGAAACGTAAAGGATTTTCTGACCAGCGCATGGCGCAGCTGCTGGGAGTCTCGGAAGGGGAAGTGTTGCAGGCGCGTCATGCTCTTGGAGTCCGCCCTGTTTACAAGCGCGTCGATACCTGCGCGGCAGAGTTCGTTTCAACCACGGCATATATGTATTCCACCTATGAAGAAGAGTGTGAGGCCTCGCCGAGCGATCGCGACAAGATTATGGTGCTGGGAGGCGGCCCCAACCGGGTCGGGCAGGGTATCGAGTTCGATTATTGCTGTGTGCAGGCGGCTTTAGCTATGCGCGAGGATGGCTTTGAAACCATCATGGTCAACTGTAATCCCGAGACGGTCTCGACTGATTTCAATATATCGGATCGCCTGTATTTTGAGCCGCTTACCTTCGAGGATGTCATCGAAGTGGTCAAGCTGGAGCGGCCTGTCGGGGTTATTGTCCAGTTCGGTGGCCAAACACCGCTCAATCTGGTCAAGCAGCTCGAAGAAGCGGGTGTTCCGGTAATCGGCACAAGCCCTGATGCAATCGATCGCGCCGAAGATCGCGAGCGATTTCAGCAGCTCATCGAAAAACTTGACTTGAAACAGCCACCAAACTGCACGGTTCGCTCAGTTGAAGAGGGATTGGAGCAGGCAAAAAATATTGATTATCCGCTAGTCGTCAGGCCCTCATATGTCCTAGGTGGTCGGGCTATGGAAATTGTCTACAACGAAGCCGAGCTGCAACGTTATATGCATGATGCGGTCAAGGTGTCCAATGAGAGCCCGGTACTGCTCGATCACTTTCTCAGTTCGGCGATCGAGGTTGATGTCGATGTGGTCAGTGATGGACGGCGGGTTGTAGTGGGCGCGATCATGCAACACATAGAGCAGGCGGGCATTCATTCTGGCGATTCAGCCTGCTCGCTGCCGCCCTACAACTTGCCGGATGAAGTTCGGGACAGGATCAGGGAGCAGGTTTCCGCTTTGGCGCTTGAACTTGGTGTGGTGGGGCTGATGAATACTCAGCTGGCCTATCAGGATGGAGAGGTCTACATCATCGAGGTCAATCCGCGGGCCTCACGCACGGTGCCGTTTGTCTCCAAATGTATTGGCACCTCGCTGGCTAAGGTGGCGGCGCGCTGCATGATTGGCAAGACGCTTGAGGAACTGGGCTTCACCGAGGAAGTCGTGCCAAAGACTTATGCGGTCAAGGAAGCCGTTTTTCCTTTCAATAAGTTCCCGGGTGTTGATCCTATTCTCGGGCCGGAAATGAAATCGACCGGAGAAGTCATGGGCGTGGGCGAGACTTTTGCAGAGGCCTATGCCAAGGCACAGATGGGCGCAGGCGATGTGATTGAGGAATCCGGAACCTGCTTTATCAGTGTGAGAGACCGCGACAAGCCTTTTGTCGTGGAAGTTGCCAGGCGGGCGCTTGCGCTTGGGTATGAACTGGTTGCAACGCACGGCACGGCGGCGGTGATCGCAGACGCAGGCCTGAAGGTCGAGGGCGTGAATAAGGTTGCCGAGGGTAGACCCCATATAGTTGATATGCTAAAAAACGGTGAGATTCAGGTGGTGTTCAATACGACGGAAGGCAAACAAGCGATCGCAGATTCGTCTACCATCAGACGGACCGCACTGCGTCACAGCGTATTTTGCACCACCACAATTGCAGGGGCGCTGGCAGTTTGTGATGCTCTGGAATTCGGCAACAACATGTCGGTTTACACTTTGCAGGACCTGCATGCAGACCTGCATTGATTACCAGCTCTCATCGTACCACTGGAAACACGCTGACACATTTCTATGCCCATTACTAAAGTTCCCATGACGGTCAAGGGCGCTGAGGCCCTGCGTGATGAGCTCAATGAGCTTAAAAGCGTGACCAGGCCGAAAATTACCGCTGCGATCGCTGAGGCAAGGGAGCATGGCGACCTGAAAGAAAATGCGGAATATCATGCTGCGCGAGAGCAGCAGAGCTTCTGTGAGGGCCGCATCAAGGAAATTGAGGGCAAGCTCACCGATGCCGAGGTGATAGATGTCACAAAGATAGAATCCTCGGGCCGAGTGATATTCGGCACCACCGTGACCCTGTACAACCTGGAAACTGAAGAGTCAGTCACCTATCAGATTGTTGGTGAAGATGAGTCCGATGTGGCGGCGGGCAAAATTTCGGTGGTTTCGCCGATTGCAAGGGCCATCATGGGCAAGTATGAGGGAGATGAGGTTGTGGTGAAAGCACCGGCGGGTGATCTTGAGTACGAGATCGAGTCGGTAGCACATATCTGATGTACTGGGCCAGCGACCCGGGCTAGGTAACTTTTCTGATCAGGTTGGACAGCCTGGGGTCGGGCCGCTTGGCTGCGCGATAGAGCAGCACAACGTGTCCAATGCTTTGCACAGACTCAGCTTGATGGGTGCCACAAATCTCCTCAATCATTGCTTTGCGTTTTTCACGGTCATGAACCTGCAGTTTGATCTTGATGAGTTCATGGGCTTCAAGCGTGCGATGGATTTCCTGAGCGACGTTCTCGGTCAGCCCTTTTTGTGCAATGATAACCGAGGGCTTGAGCGCGTGACTTATCGCTCTGAAGCGTTTTTTTTCTGCGTTGCTAAGACTCATCGGCCGGCCTCGTCAGTCATAGGGAACCGAAGTGTAGCAACTCATTTCTACTTCGGGTACACGGTTTTCAGTCCACTATCGAGTCATGGCAAGATCAAAGAGCAGTAAACAGTGGCTGAGAGAGCATTTCGATGACGAATATGTGCGGCGTAGCCAAGGTGGGCGTTACCGATCCCGAGCCAGCTATAAGTTGTTGGAGATGCAGGACAAAGACGGGCTGATCAGACCGGGCATGACGGTGGTAGACCTAGGTGCTGCTCCCGGTGGCTGGTCTCAGGTGGCAGCAGAACTGGTGGGCGATCAAGGCAGGATCGTTGCGTCTGACATCCTGCCGATGGACTCGATCGCAGGCGTAGACTTTGTGCAGGGGGATTTTACGGACGACCTGGTTTTTGAACGCCTGTTGTCGGTCATTGGCGAGCAAGGGGCTGACCTTGTAATTTCAGATATCGCCCCCAACATGTCAGGAATGAGCGAAATCGACCAGCCTCGCAGTTTAGGACTGGCGGAACTGGCCCTGGAGTTGGCGAAATCCATACTGAAACCCGGGGCGTACTTTTTAGTGAAGCTGTTTCATGGTGCGGGCTACCCCGAATACTATCGGGAGATGCAGTCCAGATTTGACAGCATCAAAACCAGAAAGCCCAAGGCTTCCAGAGCCCGTTCTCGCGAGGTGTATCTGCTCGGTTCAGGTTTTCAGCCCTAGGCCGCCAGCGCGCAACGTCGTGAGAAGCGTGCAAAATTTTCTGCAGTCATTAGAATGTTCTGCGTAGTGTGCCCGAGCGGCAGTGTAGTCTCAGTGCCATTGGCTCTGATCAATTAGGAGATAAGTCTTTGAATGATATGGCAAAAAACTTAATTCTCTGGATGATAATCGCCGGGGTGCTGCTGACGGTATTTAACAATATCAACCAGGAAACTCGGGAAGATAATATCAACTATTCCCAATTCATCAGGGAAGTGCGCTCGGGTCGCGTCGATGCGGTAGAGCTTGCCGGAATTAATATCACCGGTATTCGCTCGGACAACAGTCAGTTTAGGACCATTATGCCGCTTATCGGTGATGACCAGCTTATGAACGATCTGTTTGAAAATGGCGTCGAGATCATTGCAAACGAGCCAGAACAGCAGAGTATCTGGACCCAGCTTTTGGTTGCCAGCTTTCCCATATTAATCATAATCGCGTTGTTTTTCTTCTTCATGCGCCAAATGCAGGGTGGCGGTCCCGGTGGACGGGGTGGTCCGATGTCCTTTGGCAAGAGCAAGGCCAAACTGCTGGGTGAAGATCAGATCAAGGTCACCTTCGCTGATGTTGCCGGTGTTGAAGAGGCAAAAGAAGATGTCGAGGAGTTGGTGGAGTTTTTGCGCGAGCCGGACAAGTTTCAACGTTTGGGCGGTAAGATTCCGCGGGGCATCCTGATGGTGGGCCAGCCAGGAACCGGTAAGACTTTATTGGCGAAAGCCATTGCCGGGGAGGCAAAGGTACCGTTCTTCTCCATCTCCGGATCAGACTTTGTGGAAATGTTTGTGGGCGTTGGCGCTTCGAGAGTCCGCGATATGTTTGATCAGGCTAAAAAGCAGTCACCCTGCATAATCTTTATCGACGAAATCGACGCTGTCGGGCGTCATCGGGGCGCCGGTCTCGGTGGTGGTCATGATGAACGGGAGCAGACCCTGAACCAGTTGCTTGTTGAAATGGATGGCTTTGAGGTTAATGATGGCGTCATCGTTATGGCGGCCACTAACCGGCCAGATGTGCTCGATCCGGCGCTTTTGCGCCCCGGCCGATTCGATCGGCAGGTAGTTGTGGGCCTTCCTGACATCCGCGGCCGTGAACAGATTCTCAAGGTACACATGCGAAAGGTTCCCATTGACGATCGCGTTGAGGCTAGCGTGATTGCCAGGGGCACGCCCGGATTCTCCGGTGCTGACTTGGCTAACCTTGTTAACGAGGCAGCGTTGTTCGCGGCGCGGGCGAGCAAGCGCTTGGTCACCATGGAAGAGTTCGAAAAGGCCAAGGACAAAATTATGATGGGTGCCGAGCGCAAGTCGATGGTGATGTCTGAGAAGGAGCGTCTGAACACGGCTTACCATGAGTCTGGTCATGCAATTGTCGGTCGCCTGATGCCAGAGCATGATCCGGTCTACAAAGTAAGTATTATACCTCGCGGTCGTGCGCTGGGTGTGACTATGTTCTTGCCGGAGGAGGACCGTTACAGCTACAGCAAACAACATATTCTCAGTCAGATTTGCAGTCTCTACGGTGGTCGCATCGCAGAAGAAATGACGCTGGGCAAGGAAGGGGTGACAACTGGCGCTTCTAACGATATCCAGCGGGCAACTGAGATGGCCCGGAACATGGTGACTAAGTGGGGACTGTCTGAGGAGCTGGGCCCCCTTCTTTACTCTGAAGACGAAGGCGAGGTCTTTCTCGGACGTTCGGCGGCCGCGCAGTCCAAGTCGGTGTCCAGTGAAACGGCAATGGCTATTGATCGTGAGGTCCGCAAGATCATTGATGAATGTTACGGACAAGCCGAGCAGATTCTGGAAGACAATCGCCATCTGCTCGAGATCATGAAAGATGCGCTGATGGAATATGAGACCATCGACTCTGATCAGATCGACGACATCATGCAGGGAAAGACACCAAGACCCCCAATGGGTTGGAGTGACTCTGACAATGACGATTCGGGTGCGACCCCCGTAGAGGCCGAAGTCGTGAAGCCTAGGGCGGAGACTAAGCCCGATGCTCAGTCAGGTCCGATCGGCGGTCCTGCCGGCGAGCACTAGTTCTTCGCCAAACGCCTGGCCCTTGCCAAAAGCATACACGCTGCAAGCTGGAGAAAGGCACTTAGATCTGTCTTCTCCGGTTTGTATGGGCGTTCTGAATATTACCCCTGACTCCTTCTATGATGGTGCCGAACTGGCCCGGTCTAATCGTCACGAGTTCAGATTTGATCGCGACAAAGTGCTTTTTAAAGCGGCGCAGATGGTGCGGGATGGCGCACTTATACTGGACGTTGGCGGGGAATCTACCAGGCCGGGAGCTAGCCCGGTGCCCGTTGATGAGGAGCTGGATAGGACGATCCGTGTTCTGGAAATACTGCGCGCTGAATTCGACGTTCTCCTTTCTATAGATACCAGCACGCCGGCGGTCATGTCGGCAGCCCTCGCTGCTGGCGCCGGCTTGGTTAATGATGTCCGAGCACTGACTCGTCCGGGCGCAATGCAGGTAGTTGCTGAGGAGCAGACTGCCCCGGCAGTTTGTCTGATGCACATGCAGGGCCAGCCAGTATCCATGCAAGAAACCTTTTCGTATGGCTGCGTCTTCGATGAAGTGTTCGGTTTTCTCAAGCAGCGTGTAGCGGACAGTGAACAGGCAGGGGTGGAGCGGTCAAGGATTTTGATCGATCCGGGTTTTGGCTTCGGCAAGTCCGTTGAGCACAATTACGAGTTGTTGCGCCGTCTGGCTGAATTCCACGAGCTTGGTGCGCCAATATTGGTGGGTGTCTCCCGAAAATCCATGATCGGTGCCGTTACGGGGCGGTCGGTAGAGCGAAGGCTGTCCGGCTCTGTCGCCGCGACCAGTTTGGCCTTACAGGCAGGGGCTCATATAATTCGGACGCATGATGTCGCAGACACAGTTGACGCGATCAAGGTCTATCAAGCGTGCCGGGGTGCCGGATAGCCGAGCATATTGCGCCGCTGCATCAACTTGGTTAGTATTGGCGCCCGTTTTGCTGGGCTCCGGCGAACTTCTGACGGTCAGGTGATATGTCATGCGGAAACCGCTGGTGGTTGGCAACTGGAAGATGCACGGCAATGCTGCAGGGATTCGTTCCTTGATGACTGAGTTGATTCAGGCAGAAGCGGCATTTGCCGGGGCAGAAGTGGGTGTTTGCCCGCCTTTCGTGTTTCTGCCGCTGGTGACAGAGTTATGCGCTGGCTCGTCTATTCGGGTTGGTGCACAAAACTTATCTCAGCATGACAGGGGTGCATTTACCGGAGAAGTGTCTGCCGCGATGCTCGCAGAACTCGGCGCCGACTACGTTCTGGTCGGACATTCAGAGCGACGTGAGCTTTTCGGGGAATCGAGTGAGACAGTGGCGGAGAAGTTTCTGGCTGCTCAGGCGCAAGGGTTGACGCCCATACTTTGTCTAGGTGAGACGCTTGAGCAGCGTGAGGGCGGTGAAACTGAGAAAACGGTACTTGCACAGCTGGATGCCATCCTGACAGAGTCCGGTATAGAAGCGTTTGCCAACAGCGTGCTGGCCTACGAGCCGGTCTGGGCGATCGGTACGGGCAAAACCGCAACTCCTGAACAGGCGCAGCAGGTGCATCAGATACTGCGAGAACACATCGCAGGTGAGGATTCCGTTGTCGCCGACGCGATTCGCATCCTTTATGGCGGGAGTGTTAAGGACACCAACGCCAGAGAGC
>JASMER010000159.1 GCA_030752195.1 Gammaproteobacteria bacterium | reverse complement strand
TGAGTGGCGAAAATATTGCCCGCGGAAATAGCAGCCACTACTTCCTTGCCATAGACGCTGCGGCCAGCCACCTGATCAGTCCCGCTCATCGTCACATAGTAGCTGTGGACGAAGTAGAATCGGCTGTTGTCCGGCACGCCCCGCCAGAGCGGATGATCTGAGGTCTGGGCAACCCGGTTCCACCCCATGTGCGGCACTTTCAGGCGGGTGTCATTTTCGTCCCGCAAATCCTCGCCAAAGAATTTCACGCGACCTGACAACAAACCAAGGCAATTCACTCCACCGTTTTCTTCACTGTGCGCCATCAGCGCCTGCATACCAACGCAAATCGCTAGCACCGGTTTTTTCTTCATAGCGCTTGCCACGATCGCGCCTACATCAAGCCGGTTTATCTCGGCCATGCAGTCGCGAATAGCACCAACGCCGGGGAAGACTACTCGATCCGCTACCGCGATCCGAGCAGGATCTGACGTGATCACTACCTCAGTAGACTGTCCCGACTCGGAGGCAAGATCTGTCCCCACATGCTCGATCGCTTTAGCAACCGAATGCAGGTTCCCCATGCCGTAATCGATGACTGCAACTTGGTTCATTGGCGTGTGTCCACTGCCATTTAGAGATATTCTTTCATCACGGATTCGAATTGATGGCCGAGTCATTAGTCCGAGTTCACCGAATCAGCATCGATGAAGCGGATGGAAGAAATACCAGCGAGGCGGGGACTGCGAAACACCCGCAAAGCGCTGATGCCCTGGGGCCGGATCACTTGGAGTGGACCTTTCATGAGACACCAGTTGCGAGACACCGCCTACAGAACGCCTTTGGTGGAAGGAATATGGTCGGCTGCGCGGGCATCGATTTCCATCGCCGTGCGCAAAGCCCGGCCAAAAGCCTTGAAGATGGTTTCAATCTGGTGGTGCGCATTCTTGCCGCGGATGTTGTCGATATGTAGTGTGACCATCGCGTGATTCACGAAGCCTTGGAAAAATTCATGAAACAGATCCACGTCAAAATTGCCCACGGTGCCCTTGACAAACTCCACGTGATAATCGAGGCCAGGACGACCGGAAAAATCCAGCACCACCCGGGAGAGCGCCTCATCGAGAGGAACATACGCGTGGCCGTAGCGACGGATGCCGGTCTTGTCGAGCGCCCGATTCAGCGCCTGACCCAGCGTAATGCCGATGTCCTCAACCGTGTGATGGGCGTCGATGTCCAGATCGCCCGTCGCCCTTATCGTCAGGTCAATCAAACCGTGGCGCGCAATCTGATCCAGCATATGATCGAGAAACGGCAGTCCAGTCTCCACGTCCAAATGGCCTGAACCGTCAAGCTTGACTGTGACAGTGATTTGCGTTTCCTTTGTGTTGCGTTCGACCGTGGCCTGACGCGGAGAAGGGGGAGCCGAAGCGCTCATGAAAAGGTCCGTTGGCGGAAAACTTGCATTATAATGCTGCTCCCGCCGTAGTGAAAGTCAGGTCTCGCGCTGAGCCTTCAGGGTTTCAGTAGACTAGGGGTCGACGTCCGAATCGTTCAGGGCAAGCAGAATCACGTTCAGGAGCTCCACGACGTGTTATTACTTCGCATCGACAAACCAAGCCCAGTCGGTCAGCCTCTCGACTGCGTTGCGATGGTTAAGGAAATACCGTGAGATTTCTCCTCAGATTTCTGGCGTTGCTGGTAGTGCTGGTGGTGGCGAGCGGCTTCCTGCTCGTGGCGAGGATCAATACAGAATCAAATAAAGCGGTTATCTCGGAAGCGGTAGTCGCTGCCACCGGCCTTGAACTGACCATTGACGGCGACCTGTCCCTGAGCCTGTTCCCGAACCTTGGCCTTTCGCTTACTGATGTTCGGCTAAGAAATCCTGCCTTTCCTCAGGAGCTGGCCTCGACCTCATCTGTGGTGTTAAACATTGAACTTACTCCCTTGCTGAGAGGCCAGATCAAGGTCAGGGAGATCTCCACTGCAGATTTTCATGCCAACTACTTTATTGATGCGGACGGCATCAGCATCTGGTCCACTGGAGCAACTGAACCGGACGCATCTGACCGAAACCCATCTTCCTCGCAAGCGCTAACAGAGCTGCCGGCCTTTTCGGTCGATCGACTACGAATCGGCAATGCCAGCATCGACATTCGGGATGCCTCAAACCGGGCCCGCTACCAGATCGACAATCTCCTCCTGGACAGTCTGGATACCAACCTGGAAGGTCGCCCCTTCTCAGTAGCGCTTCAGTTCGATTACGTAAACAACGGCATGTCGGAAGCAACCCCCATGGCGCTGAGATCTAACGTGCAGGCGGATCTGAACGACAGATCGTTTCACTTCAGCGATCTGCAGCTAAGCATCACGCCGATGTTGGTTACCGGTGAAATAACGGTCTCGGGATATCCGGCAGAACCAATTTACGTGGGCTCACTGGCCGCCGACGATTTCGACGTTATCACCCTGCTGGAGTCACTGGATTTAAAAGAACCAGGCCCAGCTGCCGGCTTCGGTCTGGACGAGGATCGAATGCTTAGCTTCAGCACCCGATTCAACGGCTCTGCACAGCGGGCAACACTAAGCGACTTTGACCTCAAATTCGCCGGCTCACTGATTGAAGCCGACGCTGAGGTACGCCTGGCCACTGATCTGGCTCCGCTAAATATAAGCTATAATGTCAATGCAGGGGCGCTTGATCTGTCACCCTTTTTTACCGAACAGCAAACAGCGGCCGGAGAAACACCGACAAGCCTCACCGAAACCGCGCAGTACCAGCCGCAGGCTGAACTGCCCGTCGAGTTGATGAGCTCAATCAGTCTGCTGGGCGGAATCTCTGTTGAATCGGTCACCATCAACGGCATACGGCTGCAGGACATCAAAATATTTACCAACATCGAAGACGGCGTTCTGGATATCGAAGTGCCGCCTATCTCTCTGTTTGAAGGTTCGACGCAGGGCACATTACGACTGAGCACTCGGGGCGGCGCGCCCGAAGTGGAAGTCACTCAGACCATCAGCAAAGTCAGTCTGTCACAACTGTCTCCTTTGATCAGTCGCTTCAGTGGCGTCAGTGGATTCCTGCAGGCCGAATCCAGCTACACCGCAACAGGCGAAACGGTTGAGGAAATGCTGAACTCATTGTCCGGCAACAGCGCCTTCAGTGTAACCGACAGCTCAGTCGATATCGGCGTGATCAAACAGGTGTTTACCGCCATAGCCGCGCTGAGCCCGAATGGGGAGGCCATTCAGCAGTGGCCCGACGTAATTCGGTTCGGTGACATGAGCGGCTACCTAATACTCGAAGACGGACTGAATTCGCAGCAGGAGATCAGGCTGCGCATGGACAATTTCGACATCAGCGGCAGCGGCCGAATTGACCCCGAAGCACAGACCTTCGATTACGACTTGCTGTTTACGGTGCTGGGTGCTCCGTATACCCAGACAATCCCGATCTATGAGCTCTATCACAATGTGCCCTGGCCCGTAGACTGCAGCGCCGCCTTTGCCGATGACGTCAGCCGATACTGCCGCGCGGACTTTACCCGGGTACGCGACATTTTCAGTCAGATAGGCTCCAATGCGCTGCACAATGAACTGCAGGACATCATCACCGATCAGGTGCCTGAACAATTTCGCGACTCAGCCAGAGGGCTGCTCAGGAGCCTGTTGAATTGACGATGAACTCACTGTTGCTCCAGCAATTAAGCCTTCCTGCCCGGCCTTTCGCCTCAAGGCACCGGCAGATCTGCTGACCGCGCGCTATGGCCGGCCAGCACACATTTGCAAAGCAGGTTTTGGACTGGTTCGTGACGCACGGTCGGCATGATTTACCCTGGCAGCAAAATCCAACACCTTATCGGGTCTGGGTGTCAGAGATCATGCTTCAGCAGACTCAGGTGGCCACGGTCATTCCCTATTATCAGCGTTTTATGGCGAGCTTTCCCAACGTGCACGCACTGGCGGCAGCGCCGATGGATCAGGTGCTGCACCTGTGGACGGGACTCGGCTATTACGCCAGGGCCCGCAACCTTCACAAAGCCGCGCAGCAAGTCTGCGCAGAGCACAGGGGACACTTTCCGAACAGCGTTAAGGAACTTGAATCCCTGCCCGGCATCGGGCGGTCTACGGCCGGCGCGATTGCCTCGCTCGCCATGCATATCAGGGCACCAATTCTTGATGGCAATGTAAAACGCGTCTTGACGCGTTATTTTGCCATCGCCAGCTATCCGGAAAGCAGCGCTGTAAAAGCCCGGCTGTGGGAGTTGGCGGAATCGCTGCTGCCGGAGTCCGGGGTCGCAGCTTACACGCAGGCCATGATGGATCTCGGAGCCACCTTGTGCACCCGAAGCCA
>JASMER010000158.1 GCA_030752195.1 Gammaproteobacteria bacterium | reverse complement strand
TGCTAAAAAAGTATTCACTGGCGTCCGCAATCGACTCATCGAATTCACAATAATCATTGTTGTATTCCCGACAGATCCAAGGCCTGTTCTCATAGATGCCGCAAATTCCACCGGCTTGTAAATGTTGGCAATTCGTTTGAATGTGCAGGAACCAACCATCGCAGTCTTTGAAGACGTTGATATTGTCGTGTGAAATTTGCCACAGAAGATGATCAAAATCTTCCTTGCTTTTAGGCGTCGGGATCTTCTGGTTTATTGAATTGCAGCAAATTGAGCGACTGCACTTAGCACATTTGTTGTCGATCTTTGCTGTCCCGAGGCTCGATAAATCAGATAGCCGAATTGGCTCACTCTTGTTGCCGGTCATAATGCTCCTTTGAGAGGTTTTCAACACATCCGCGCGGTGGGTAGGCAAGTTACTAATTTCTGTAGATTGTATCACTGCTAGAACCGCGGCATGAATCGTATGGTCTTTGATCTGCACCGGCATGAGGTCGAGCGGAATCTTAAGTTGGCGGACTTTACTTTTGACGAATGCCTCGCGAGAATGAAACCGTGCTGCCGAAGGCCCTGATCCGATAGACCCAAGCTTCCAGCCAAAAGGCGGGATCGATATCGATGTATAACTCACTTCAACTCAGCATGGCTTTGCTGCTGCCGTTTCTCCTAGGCACGCTGATAGCGTGTTCCAGCGAGGAACCGATCAGTACTGCGGGGTCAAATTTTGAGCCGCCGGATGAGGCTGATTTGCATCTTCGTGCCGTTTCCAGCAAGCCTTGGCTGGTTACTGGCGGTGACGTGCTGGTAGAGCTCGAGTTGGCGGAGCCCATGGCAGGTTCGACGATCACTCTGGAAATTAACGGGGTTGATGTCAGTGAAAAACTGGTCAGTATAAGCCCCCAGGTGTCACAGGCGCTGCTGACGGGCCTACCTGAAGGGGACAATCTACTGCTCGCTACGGCAGGCCAGCAGCAGCGACAGCTTCGCCTGACTAACTATCCGCTCAGTGGCCCGATAATTTCCGGTCCACATGAGGTCCCCTTTTATTGTCAAACCTCAGAGTTCAAGAAGGTCAATGGTGAGATGTTTGGCACTGGACCGGAATCCGGGTGCGAAGGGCCCGTACAGACAGACTATGTTTATTATTCTACCGAACAGCAGGCATTTCTGCCCTACACGTTGACTTTCGGGCTACTGCCGCCCGTTGATATGGCAGAGCTGGTCATTGGAGACGGGGAAAGTCGGCCTTTCATCGTGCGTGTCGAGACCGGGGTTGTTAATCGGGCAATCTATGAAATAGCCATGCTGCATGATCCCGTTGATCCTGATCCGGACCCCTGGACTAGGAGCGCCGGATGGAATGGGAAACTGGTTTATACCCACGGTGGCGGTTGTCGCAGTGGCTGGTTTCAGCAGGGGACGGTAACAGGTGGTGTCCTCCGCAAAGAACTGCTTGAGCGCGGTTATGCACTGGCATCCTCCACGCTGAACGTGTTCGGGCAGAACTGTAATGACTTGCTGGCCTCGGAGACCCATATCATGGTGAAAGAGCGCTTCATCGAACGCTTCGGTGAGCCTCTGTACACGATTGCTACCGGGGTATCCGGCGGGTCATACCAATCTCATCAGACGGCAGACAATTATCCGGGCATATTTGATGGCATCATTGTGGGACTGAGCTTTCCGGATGTCACCTCGTCCACGATTTTTACCGTGTCAGATTCTCGGCTGCTTCATCACTACTTTACTCAGACGTCGCCGGAAAGTTTTACCGAAGAGCAGCAGCGGGCTGTAGCCGGATTCGGAGTTTGGGATTCTATAGCCAACCTTGCCCGCGGTGCTGCGCGTCTCGATCCGATCTATACCCCCGGTGGAGAAGCGGAAGAGCAGGGCGGGGAAGTTTCTGTTGCTGCGCTCGAAGACATGCGGTACAGCAGCTCTGATGAAAACGGTGTCCGGGCAACAGTGTATGACCATACGGTTAATGTCTACGGTCTGGTGCCAGATACCGGAGCGGCTCGGCGGCCTCTGGACAACGAGGGTGTACAGTACGGGTTGGCTGCGCTGAATAACGGCGAGATTTCTGTCCGACAATTTCTGGATCTTAATCGCGACATCGGCGGCTTCGACAGAGACATGAATCATGTTCCGGAGCGGCATCAAAGCGATCCGGAGGCGGCACGACGAGCAATTGAATCCGGGAGAATTCTGTATGGTGGAGCAGGGCTGGCTTCGACTCCGGTGATCGATTACCGGACGTACATGGACGCCAGAGAAGGGGGTGACATTCATATGCTGGTCCACCAGTTTTCAACCCGACAGCGTCTGGCGAATGCGAATGGTCATACAGAGAATCATGTGATGCAGATTGGTGGTCGTTGGGGGTTTACCGAACAGGCGCCGGATCTAGGCGCGTTGTTTTCGCATATGGATGACTGGCTGATGGGGATACGGAACGATCGCACGGCATCTGACCTTGCGGAAAAAGTTCGTGCCCATAAACCGGCCGGATTGACTGACGCATGTTGGCGGGAGCCGGAAGCGCCGTTGTCAGAGTCAGAGCGTGAGCCTGAAACCGAGGGCAGCCGCCAGCGACTAGAACAGGCGCAATCCTATCGAGGCAGAGGAGAGTGCGGCACGCTCTATCGGGCCTTCAGCACTCCGCGGCAGGTTGCCGGGGCCCCACTGGCTAATGACGTTGTCGCCTGTCATCTGCGTTCTCCCTATCGCGATGACTACTCAGTCGATTTCAGCGAGGCTGAATTTGCGGAACTGAGGTCAATCTTCAGTACGGGTGTCTGCGACTGGTCACGGAGCGATCGCAGCGGGGCGAGTCATCAGGGAGTGTGGAAGTCATTCGGACCTTCACCGGTCAATCGACTCTACTGAATGATGTTAAGAAAGGTCGCTGCAGGGCCACCGGTCCACTTGTGGCACAGGGATAGTCATGGGGGTTGGCCATTGCGGCGCATTCTCGAGTTGCCTATCATCCCTATAAGACGAACTAGCAGAACTAGAAGAAAACTGTTAGCCAGTGCCCCCACAGCCTCCGCATAGTAAGGAGAAAAATTATGATGAAGCGCGCGATCCCCATTGCTCTAATGTTCCTGTCGGGGGCTCTCGTAGCCCAGAGTTACGAGCCACCACGAACCGCTTCGGGCAAGCCCAACATGCAGGGATTCTGGACCAACGCGTCACTCACCACCATGCAGCGCTCTGCCAATTATGAGCAAGTCGGGCTGGTAATTCCCGATGACAGACTCCCCGATTACACCAATGACCATCATCAAAATGTCCGACAGGCAACGGATGATAATCAGGTGCAAGGTGAACTTCCTGACGGGTCCGATCTTGCGAGGGGCCGGGGATATAACGCATTTTGGGTGGATCCCGGCTCCCAGTTTGGTCGCGTGAGAGGACAATCACGTACCTCCTGGATCACATATCCCGAAGATGGGCGCATTCCATTTTCCGAGCAAGGTAGTGAGCTGCGCACCGCTGCTTTTGCCAGAAGGGGTAATGATGGTCCGGAAGGCCGGTCTCTGGGTGAACGTTGCATTATCGGATTCGGCTCCACCGGCGGTCCGCCAATGAACAATGTGCTCTACAACAACATGTATCAATTCGTTCAGACCGACGACTATCTGATGATTCTTGTCGAGATGGTTCATGATACTCGTATCATCCCGATTAACGGACAGCACCGACCTGACGCACTGGAGCCCTGGCTGGGTGACTCTGTTGGATACTGGGATGGCGACACGCTGGTGGTTGAGACAGTAAACCTACATCCGCAGCAGTCGCCGAGGAATGCTGCGCCGCTGTCCGCTGAGGGTAAGATCATCGAACGATTTACGCGCTACTCGGACGACCAGATTTTGTATGAATTCGAGGTCAATGACCCGGTGTACTACACCGAGAACTGGCGTGGTGAAATGACGTTTAACAAAACCGACACCAAGCCGTATGAATATGCCTGTCATGAGGGTAACTACGGCCTGACCGGGATCCTCGCTGGGGCGCGAAGGTTGGAACTCGAGCCGGCCAGCGACTGAAAAAATCTTGCGGAAGACAGCTAATTGATAGCGGGTTCTGGCACTTTTTGCTTGCTGCATGCCCCAGGCTGCATCCGCAACTAATTGCAGATGTTGATTCCAACAGACGTTCTGCTCCTGTTCATTCCCGCCTCGCTTGCGCTGGCATTGGCCCCGGGCCCGGATAACCTATTCGTGCTGTCTCAGTCCGCTCTGTATGGCAGTAGAAGTGGTTTGCTCGTGACGCTTGGCCTGTGTACGGGGTTGTTGCTTCATATAGCCGCTGCAACATTGGGTGTGGCAACAATTTTTCAGACCTCGCA
>JASMER010000157.1 GCA_030752195.1 Gammaproteobacteria bacterium | reverse complement strand
ACGTCAGAGGTGGTGACATAGGCAAGCTCGGCCTCTTTCATCTTCTGCTCGAATCTGTCATCCGAAAACCGGTGCGTCAGATTGGTCAACCACCAGGAGAACCGCTCGGTTTTCCATACCCTGTCGAGGGCGACCTTCGAATAATGGGGCAATGCCGCACTGTCATGATCGGCAAAAAAGGCGCGCATTGCCCGATGCAGGTAGTAGATGTCCGAGGCCGCAAGATTTAGCCCCTTGGCCCCGGTGGGCGGCACCACATGCGCCGCATCACCAGCCAGAAGCAGTCGCCCGAAACACATCGGTTCAGCGACAAAACTGCGCAGCGGCGCAATGCTTTTTTCCAGCGATGGCCCCGTTTCCAGTGTTTCTGCCATCGCTGGCGGCAGGCGTCGGCGCAGCTCATCCCAGAACGCCTCATCACTCCACTTCTCGACTCTGTCATCAACAGAGCATTGAATGTAATAGCGGCTGCGAGTCATCGAGCGCATTGAACATAGCGCGAAGCCACGGTCTGTATTTGCATAGACAACCTCGCTGGCGACAGGCACGGTATCCGCCAGAACGCCAAGCCAGCCAAAGGGGTAGAGCTTTTCATAGGTGGTAATCGCCGCTTCGGGTACCGCGGCGCGACTTGCGCCGTGATAGCCATCACACCCGGCGATCAGATCGCAATCAATCCGGTTTTCAATGCCGTCCCTGCGATAGGTGACGTGGGGGCTGTCGGTGTCGAAATCAAACAGCTCGACAGCATCCGCCTGATAGATGGCTTGCTGGCCCGCTGCCTCGCGCGCATCACACAGATCGCGGGTGACCTCGGTCTGGCCATAGGCAGTTACGACCTTGCCACCGGTATGGCGCGACAGTTCAATGGCCACAGATTGATAGTCAAAGGCCAGCTGCACGGCATGATGCGGGATGCCCTCCCTGACCACTCTGTCGCCCGCCTCGGCAGATTTCAGGAGATCGACCGTTGTCTGTTCAAGAATGCCAGCGCGAATGCGGGAAAGCACATGCTCACGCGTCTGGCGTTCGAGCAGGACATTGTCGATGCCAGAAAGGTCCAACAGTCGGCCCAGCAGCAAGCCAGCCGGTCCAGCGCCGATAATCACAACCTGGGTCCGCATCACAGCTTACCTCACAAAAACCAAAGACACTTTCATAACGACCATTCATTAAAAAGGGCAACACCATTTGATGTTGCCCGAAATTTTGCCAATTTAGAAATGAGGCTTCATGTTAACTAACCAGCTACAACCTCCGCTTTTATGGCCTCTGCTTCGTAGTTGAAGATATACACTCCAGCGTATGTGTCTTCCTTGTAAACAAAGGTTTGCTTAAGATCCGTAAAAATCTCATTAGCCTTGATTTCAAATAATTTAAGGTCATCGCCCGTCTCAAACTTTGTTTGGATCGATAAGCTACCACATTTGCCGATAGAGATATTCAGCGAGCGCATATTATGGGCAACGATCAATTTGCCAAACGCATCTGAGATGAAAGACGCCGCAACCTTCGCTTCCGCAACACCATTGAATTTGAAATTAAAAATTTTCGCGTACATGACTATTCAATCTCCGCAAACATTTCGTCCAGCAAAGCCTCGGCCTCGCCACCATCCATTTTGATTCTCTTCATCGCCTTTTGTTGGAGGTTCATGTCGAATTGCAGCCTTCTACCTAGCTCAGTCAACTGGATACGACCTCCCCCAGAGTCTTCTGCCAAGCCGACCTTGATAATACTTTCAGCATCTTTTGCGGAGACACTCAATTCAGCACAGAGGGATATATACATCTTAAAGTCTGTAAGCCCAAAGCTTTGATCAACTTTTTGAAAATGCGCAAGGGCGTCCAGCATACGCTCTGAAGTCAACTCTTTCTGCTTGATCTGCAAGTCAAGCATGTGCGCTATACTCCGGGTGATTTTCTTGACCTGCTCAATCTGTTCACCAGAAAGCGCTTTTGGACCAGACATATTCATCATACAAAGCGTTCCAAGTGCAAAATTTTCACTGTTGATAACAGGAAATCCAGCATAGCCGGGACCTTTATCTAATCCCTCAAGGTGCGGATGATCTTTCCAAGTGGGGTCCTTACACATGTCCTCCATCAGAAGGGGTTCAGAGTCTAGCAACACGTATGAACAGACGTTAAATTCATGCCTCTCCGACTTTTCTCCAACTTCAAAATTGTCACCACCAGCCTGAGCAATCGAGCATTTCATTTCGCCGTCGTACAAACTGAAACTAGCTGTCTCAAAACCTGTTATATCCTTTGCCAAATCGCAATATATCTGGAATAGGTCAGGGTTGGGCGCATCAATCAATCCAGTTTTTACAACTGTTTGCGCTCTCAGTTCCTCGTTTTCTGGACGTGGAGCAAGTGCCATATTCATGATTTTTACCTCCTGAAATACATGCAGACCGGTAGCGGTCAAAAAATTTGAGGTAGACTGTCGACCGTAACTGCTAATCGATCGATTGTGCTAGTGTTTAAGAAAACTTACCATGAGTCAATTTAGTTTTCCTAAATCAGAAGTTTTTAAGGCAAAAAAAATTACATAATTCTGAAACTTCATTTTTCTACCAATGATTTTCTCTGAAAAACAATGGGGAACCAATCATCCCGTAGTCTCTGCCCCGGTTGCATCCCATGCCCTGGAAACGGGGGGGAGGTGCGGCCTGGCCGCTCAACATAGCGGGCATCATCACCAACGAATCTCACCGAAAAGGCGCGGCGGCGCTCTGCACTTTCATTGCCACGGGCGCCATGCAAAACCCGGAAATCAAACGCCACCGCATCACCCGGTTGCATTGTCCATTCGCGGATGTCCATCGCCTCTGCGTCGGGATCGGGAACCGGCATGTAGCTGTCATCATCCGGATAAAACTTATCCTCAGCCAACCAGCGCACCGGCAACACCGGGCGCTCCCACAGATGCGAGCCGGCGACACAGCGCAGCGAGGCATCACTGACAGGATCAACCGGCGACCAGAAACTCACCGTCTGTCGGCCCTCGACAAAATAATAGGGGCTGTCTTGGTGCCATGGCGTTGGCTTTGATGTTCCCGGTTCCTTCACCAATACATGATCATGAAAAATCTGCACTGCCTGCGACCCCATCAGATCAGCCGCGACCTCCGCAGCAGGCGACAGATGGATTACATCCCGGAACTGGTCGATACGTTGCCAGTTGCAGTAATCATCAAAGAACCGCCCCGACTCACCCAATTTCAGATTTTCTGCTGCATAGGGGCCGGGGGACCGCATATTCACCTCAATGCCGTCGCGGACAAGATCGATATATCCGGCAAAAAGGCCTTTGATCAGCACGACGCCATCGCGCTGATAATCCTCGATATCGCGGGAGGTAATAAGTGAATGCATGATCCTGGCACCTGAGCGTCTAAGGGGTTGGGACTATGGCGAAACGCAGAGACAATCTTGTCCAACATCTGGCCAAACATCAAGAGACAGAGCGTCACGGCGCAAATGGATTGTCCAAATCGGGATTGATGCCTAACTTTTTTCCAAC
Organism: Gammaproteobacteria bacterium; assembly: GCA_030752195.1. GTDB lineage: Bacteria > Pseudomonadota > Gammaproteobacteria > Pseudomonadales > Pseudohongiellaceae > UBA9145. The sequence continues at coordinate 850 of JASMER010000157.1, read as the reverse complement.
ACAAGCTGCCCCCGGAACCTCTGTGATGAGCTTGTTTGCCATAATGATGGTATCCATCGGCGCGTTTGCTGGCGGCCTTGTCAATGGTCTGGCCGGGTTTGGCACCGGCCTGTTTGCCCTTGGCTATTGGCTTGCGGCGATGCCGGTTAATGATGCTGTCTCGCTGGTGATCATCAAGTCGATCTTCAACGGTGTCCAGGGGTTGTTCATTGTCCGGTTTTCACTGAACGCACCCAACCTTGGCCGGTTTCTGGTACCCGCACTTCTTGGCATTGGCGTCAGATTTGCCGTTCTTGACTGGGTAAATATTCTTTTCCTCAAGATGACTGTCGCTACGCCTCTGGTACTGTTTGGAATGTATTTCACCATCTGGAGACACATCCCATAATCACGCCGGCGCCATTTGCTTGTCGATATCTCAACCGGGTTCGCCGGGGGCGCTCTGGGAGCCGTCACCGGGCTGTCTGGCGCCCTCCCAACAATTTGGTGCGCCCTACATGACTGGCCCAAAAGCAGACAGCGCGCCGTTATCCAGTCCTTTATCTGCTGATCCACATCATTGTAGCGGCATTGATGATTTGGCAGAACCGCATGAGCGCCAACATTCTCTGGCTCACCCTGCTAACGATTCCCACCTCGATCATCAGAACGCAGGTGGGGCTCCCAGCCTACCGCAGACTCCCTGAACCGATTTTTCACCAAACCCTGATCTGGCTCAATCTTTTGTCCGGCATCGCCCTTGTCCTTCGCGAGATGGCTGCTATCGTCTTTCAGGCAAGATTGGTAAAACCGGGTGCGGGGCATGTGGGACCAGACCCTGGCTGGTCCGTGATGACAAGGGATAGAGCGT
>JASMER010000156.1 GCA_030752195.1 Gammaproteobacteria bacterium | reverse complement strand
CATAGCCGACGCTCGCGGATTGGGGCGAACAGTATGAGATCAAGGGGCTTTCTCTTACTGCACGATTTGCTATCCTGTTGACTAAATTTTCTGCTAACGCACAAACTCCAACGAGGGTATAGCGCGATGAAATCGTACTCATTGACGACACTTTTTGCGATAGGCTCACTATATGCCACTGCCGCAACAGGCCAACAGAACACTGTGTTGCCTGACTATCCTAATTCTTACGAAATAGTCCGCGACGTCGTTGAGATGCCGGCAGGAAGGCAAATGGGATCAGGCAATGCCATCGACATTGACTCGCGTGGCAATGTTTGGGTTTTTGAGAGATGCGGAGGCAATAATGGTGCCTGCCCGGAATCTGACGTGGACCCGGTATTGCAGTTCAGTCCTGAAGGCAAGCTACTCTCCAGCTTCGGTAGCGGTTTATTTGTGTGGCCTCACGGTATTGTTGTGGACGAGGATGATAATCTGTGGATTATTGACGCCGGCGTGATAGAAGGGGAAAAAGGCAATCAGATTTTTAAATTTACCCAGGATGGGACATTACTCCTTGAATTAGGCGAGCCTGGGGTGAGAGGGGACGGCCCAGGACAATTCAATGAGCCCTCTGACTTAGCTTTTGGTCCCGATGGCACGCTGTACATTCTTGACGGACATATCAACCCAGATTCAAACAGGCGAATCGTTCACATGACTGCCGAAGGTGATTTCATCGAGAGCTGGGGAAGCAAAGGCTATGGCCCACTGCAGTTTGAGGGCCCTCACGCTATCGCCGTCGACTCAAGTGGCAGGATGTACATTGGGGATCGCACTAACAATCGCCTGCAGGTTCTATCACCTACGGGTGAACTTCTGGCAATCTGGACTCACTGGGGCCGGCCCAGCGGAATCCGCATCGTTGGCGATACCTTGTACGCCGTCGATTCCGAATCAAGAGCAGCTGTAGGGGAATACGGCTACAACCCGGGCTGGCACCGGGGCATTTACGTCGGCCATCTCGATGGCACGATAACTGATTTTATTCCGGACCCCAGCCCCAGCGGCGCGACCAGTTTTCCCGAAGGCATTGGGGTCAGCGACGATGGCGTAATCTGGGGCGCCTCGGTGGGAGACCGGGAAGTACTCAAATTCGTCAAACGATAAACGAACATCCGCAATCTCTTTATTTCACGTCTCTGAAAAAGAGCCGGAGACTCTCCAGAACCTGCTCTTCAAGAGTTCTGGAGATATCCGCAAAGCGGAAAAAACCTTCAGCTGCAGTGCATTCCAGGGGTAAAGTGAAGGTTCTTGCGGTATCGACAGCCTTGACCAGTGCCATGTATTTACTCTCAGTAAGCTGACTGGCATAGATTTTAACAATCTCATATTTTTGCGCCGCAACCGCAGAGGTATCTATCAACAGATTGATCGGTGCCAGGTTGCTCACTTCATAGCCATAGACCTCACCTGAAAAATCAGCCATAGCCTGCACGCTGCGCCACACTATTTCAGAAGTTGCTCTATGATCAGGGTGGTATTCCAGCGGCGTTGGGATGAAAACTGACGCGGGCCCAACTGCACAGATCAACTCAGAGACCCTCTCGATTAGACGATCGCAGACTTCCAGGCCTCGATCCGGCTCACCAAAAAAGTGAGTTCGCGATACACCCAGGGCGACTGCTGCACGCTCCGCCTCGGCTTTCCTGCAGTTGACCAGCGAGTCTTGTTCAGTCGTGCCACCTAAAGCCCCGTCGGTGACGAAAACAACGTCTGTTTCAACATTGTGCTGACTCGCGAGGATCAGGGAACCGCCAAGACCAAAGGTTTCATCATCTGGGTGAGGTGAAAATACCAGCCATGGTCCTGCAGGGAGGTCTGAACAGGCGTAGGGGATTAAACCACTTTCTGGCAGCATGTTTTGTCCCTTTTGATCAGCCATTCATCTGTAATCGCGCCGCGGCAAGAACATGCATCACCAAAAGTCGCTATCTCCACACATAAAGAACCAACGGTCTCGTATTTCTTCCGGGTCCAATCCCTCGCGGTAAACGCCAAAGGGCAGTCGCAGCGGCAATTCTTTGGGTTTTCCCCCGGTACCTGAAATTAAATTAAAGTCGATATCGGTCATCCAACCGAACATTTCAGAACACCGTTCTTTTTTAGCAAGACTCTTTGCATAGCAAACCAGGTTCCTAAACTCTTCCTGCCGTCCCACGAAATCGACTAGTACCAAGCGATGCTCAGCTTTTCTCGCTACCACAATGCCGAGCACTCGATCACCACTGTCAAAAACCAGGTGAATGATGTAGGACTGCACCGGGTGATCCCGATAACGATGAGCGAGGTATTCAAGATCCCGCACCCCAATTGCTCTTCTATCGAATTCCTCCGCCATTGCATGCCACAGCGTTTCCAGAGTATTCCTATGTTTGTCATCGTCAAAATCGAATGGCACCGAGCGGAAGTTCACACTAGCGTCTGCCGGCCAATAAATTTCGAAGAGCGCACCGATTTGCGTGTACATGCCGAGCCGCTCGGCCAGACGCATTGCCCTTTCATTCGGAAATCCATAGGAAATCAGATAGGGTCTGCCATTACCGAGGTAGCGGTCCTGAAAGGCAGCAACAGAAAGAAAGAACGGTCCCCGCTTGGAAAGGGTGCCGCGATGCTCTCGGGCAACCATGGAATCTCCACTTTGAAAGGCCGTGACCGGTACACCATTGAACAGAATGCGACGCTCCATCCCACCGAAGTAAGCAACGATCTCATCGTCCTCACGAACAACAACGCCGGCACCCCTACCCTCGCCATATTTCCAATCCCATTGTGCCTCCGACATGCCCTGACCGAAGACTGCATGAAACAAGGCAAGAATCCTTGGTATATGTTCAGTTGCCGCATCGTCTACCAGCCATTTTGATTGCTTTATCGAGGCATCAGACGTCATAGCGACACCAGACTCAACCTGAGCGCAAAGCGAATCAAGTCAGGATATTTGACTGAGTTCGGGTGGTCCTGAATAACCGCCCTGCTGCCGAACCCAATGCCAAGGGCGGCTGCTCGGAAGCACTGGTTCTGAACTTCCATGACCTACTCGTAGCGAGCTTCCTGTGGCATTAGCGCAGCGCGGATGATGGAGCCCCAAATAAGATTGCCCGTCACATTCAAATGCAGGCCATCTTCCACAAAGATATCGGTCATCACCTTGCCATCCTCTCGTAGGAAGGGAGAGGCGGAATCAATGAAGAACACCAGTGGGTCCGACCTTGCAACTTCCTGATAAGCCGCATTGACTTGCTGTGCATCATTCCAGACATCCACTCTGAGAGTTGAGGGCTTTACTGCCATCACATAGATTCGAGTTTCGGGTAATTCCTCATGAACTCTAGTAATTATCTCTTTAAGGCCGGACAGAATTACATCTTTGGGAATTCCATATGCAGTGTCGTTGTCTCCTTCATAGATGACGATCGCGCGCGGTCTGTATTTCAAAGCAACCTGGTCAAGATGGAACAGCACATCATTCATTACGCTACCTCCGAAACCTCTGGGGATAACCGAGAGGGGCGCTAGTGCATCAGCTGCCTGATCGTTCCAGCGCGCGATACTGGAGCTACCGGTAAGGACGATACTCCCCAGTTCAGGAGGATCCAGCCGGTCCATCTCTGCAAAACGGCGCATTGCTTCGTCCCAGATTCCAGGGTCTGTTCCGCGTTGCGCGAGGGAGGGAGCTGAAACTGCGAGTATTCCGCAAAGCGCAATCGCCATTATCAGCCAGTTGGTTACTTTTGCTTTCATGATTTACCTCGGACAAATTGTTGAAAAAGTGAGGACGTGCCTAGCCAGATTACTTCTCACCAACATAGGATATGGTTCATCATTACCAACTGAGAGTCAAAGAATGGATATAACAGATGAGGTATCCCATACCTAAATCGATCGCCTTTAGACCCGACCGGGTTGTATTTGTATTATGATGTCAGAACTCGAAGCCCGTGTACCAAGAATTTCCTTTGGAACTGGTTTATGAGCTGTTACGTCAATAAATTATCGGACTGGAGAGTAAATTTGAATGTTCTGAACTTCTAAACGGTAAATTTGCCGCCGACACCATTTACCCTCCTACTGACCATAGATTCTTGCTAAAAGGAAAAATACCCCGTGCCCATGCTAAATTTCCAGAACCAGGTTCGATTCGATCTTGGTGCTATCACTAAACTTCAAGATACGTTAAACCGTCTAGGCATCCAGCGCCCACTTTTGGTAACAGATCGCGGCCTGCGCGATAATGGGGTGCTGGACCGCATTTCAGGTGTACTGGAAGACAGTTCTTCAGCGAAAATCTACGATGGCACTCCGGGCAACCCTACTGAGGAAGCAGTCGCTGAGGCTTTAG
>JASMER010000155.1 GCA_030752195.1 Gammaproteobacteria bacterium | reverse complement strand
TGAATCGGTTGTTGTGTTGCCTGATATTGTGCCTTTGCGACGTTGAGTTTTTCTTTCTTTATCGCGATATCATTTTTCAGAGTGGTCGCCTTGGACATCAAATCGGCGTCACTTGACTCCACCGCTTTTTTGTAGATGTCATCTACGGACGCCTCTTGCGCTTTTATCTTTTGCTCCTCTGCTTCGAGAGTCGCCTGACTTTGTTTAACAAACAAGCCCTTCATCTGTTGCAGCTCTTGCTCTTTCTGCTGCAAAGCGTTTGCGTATGCTTCTGTGCGCTGCTCCGCCTCTCGCGCCCTCTGATTCAGCTTATTGACACGTTTAGAAACATTTTTCGTATGCCGATCGAGCTCTTGATCTGGAGCTGGCAAATCATTGGTGATTTCGATCTGAATCTCTGCTTCTGCTGGTACTGCTGCGGTTTGATCGTTCATTACAGACTCACTATGTCATCAGGATTTAGTATGGTGCCAATTACTTCATCATCATTGATGATGCGGATTTCTTCTCCGTCCTCCAGCCTGAACCGAGATCCCGAATAACGGCCAATAAGCACCCATTGCTTTTCGGTGCACCAGGGCTCAGGCCCATATTTTTCCTTGTCGTTAAAACATAAGGGGCCCATCTTTAATACATAGGCCACCACCGTCGCTAAGCTCTCTTGGTCCACGGTGGCTTTTGTAAGATGTATCCCCCCTTTGCTTTTCGGCTGCGCTCGGTAAGGAAGCACTAGCATCCGCCACCCAGCTGGGTCAGGCAGACGCTCTATAACAGATTTTTCTAATAGGCTTGGATCTAGCACCAGCTTGTCGGATTCGACATAAGCTTTATCTGCGAGCATCAGGACTCCTTAAAAAATTGCTTTATCGTCTCTTCAATCAATCCTAACGCGGTCAGCTCTCCGATTGCAACTTTGTACTGCTCCATATCACGGAGTGCACCCGACATAAGCATTTCGTTGATAAGCTTTTCGCGTTCGCGCATGACAGAGCGCACCCGATTCGCTAGCCCGACGTCATCCATTAGTCAATCTCGTAGAAAAACAGACCTTTCGTTGCGGCGCCGCCGCCTTTGATTTTTTTGCGAGTGCGCTTTACCTCGCCGCCGCCAGCCATTTTTGCAGTCCTCATGGCGATGGCCACCGCCTGCTTATGAGGTTTACCGCTTCTCATCTCAGTCTTGATATTGTCGCTGATAGCCTTCTGCGACTTACCTTTTTTCAAGGGCATGATTATCTCCTACACTCTGAAGCCAAATTTTGCCTGCAACTCTAACATTTTGAGATCCGCCTGCTGCGCCAATCTTTGGATAGCAAGATCCATTTTTTCATCGTTGATATCTTTTTGTGCACTGAGACGCTCGCGTGCTATTTCTCTTTCGAGTAGTTTTTCTTGAGCTCTGGCGCCTTCTTTTGCGTCGAACTCTCTTGCATCTTGCTGCATTTCCGCCTCTCGGATATCAAGCTCGCGCTGTCGGATAGCCACCAAGGGATCCTCCTCGGATGCTTGGCCTATGCTTAGTAAGAAGTCCTGCGTAAGCTCTGCAAGTATCGGGGACGATATTTGCTCTTGCACCTGCATCACTTGTTGTTGCAGGGGTTGCGCGGCCTCCATCGGTAGTTGCCCCGACATCACCGCCTGCTCGAGCTGGGCCATTTGCTGCTGAAGCTCAGGCGGCAGCTGTTCTGCAGCCATCTCTGTAGCCATAAACTGTAAGTGCTGCATGCAGTGCGAAATAATTAGAGCCTGGATCGCGGGCGTTTGTTTGACGATCTCTGTCAAAAACAGAGAGCGGTGCACGTCAATATGCGCCCTATGGTTCTGCCCGGGGAAAGCCTGTTGCGGCTGACCCGCGAAGAGTCCTGCGTTTTCTATGCCGGCGTCCATTGGCATTGGTTGCGGAGGTGGGGCCGGGGGCTGCAGCAAACTTTCTACGTTATCGACACCAAGTGCGTTGTACATCCTGCGGTAAGCCTCATATACGCCCTGGGGACCATGCACCTGTGGGTTCGATTGCACCAGCTGCAACAGTTCTTGCGCCATCGTGATGCGCTGGCTTTGTGAAAAAATATTGGGGTCGCTTACAGGGAACACATCGACACGGCCGTCGAAGTCAGCAGCTTTTATCTCTTGTGGACCGGATCCTGTGGCGTAGGGGTAAGAGGGCGGCAGAAACTCCCCGAACACACGCGCGAGCAGCTGAAACTCGACGCGCTGGCTGTAATGCAATCGTTTGTGGATCGCGGACATCACTTTGGTCCCGCGCTCCAACAGCGCCACCGTTGTGCCCACCGGCATTGCCTGGTTCATATCGCCCACATTCATGTCTGCGATGGAAGCAAAGCGCTTACCTGAGTCCACCAGGAGCCCCAGAAGACTCATCAACACATTGCTAGGTTCTTTGATCGGCAGAGGTATGAGGTTCTCTCGGAGGTTACCGCCGGTCGTGTCGATGTCCCGAAACTCGCCTGGCTGCAGTGGCTCGTCCTCATCTCGTATTCGCATGCCCCGGGCCTTGAAGCCCGCCGGCAGATTGGCCAGCGTGCCCGCGTCGATCAGCTGCCGCAGTATTGAGGTGCTGGCTTTTGCTATACCGCCAATCATGTGACTAAGGCCCAGGCCGTAAAACCCAAGGCCGGGCAAAAACTTGAACTGGACAAAGTAATTGATCTTCGCTTTAAACGGATCGTCTTCTCTGTAGTTCCGCCTGATTGACAGCACTTTTTGACTGTTCTCATCAATCGTCAGTATGTAAGGCAGCTTGAGGCCAGTAGGCTGTCCATCCGCACCTAAGTCTTCATAGCCAGGGAGGTCTAGCACGGTGTGCACTTCATAGATCAAGTGATCCCGACTATTCTGATAACTTGGCTCAATCCCTTCTATCGCGTCTATCTGCTCTTCGATCTCATCCCGATCTTGACCATAGGGGCCATCTTTAATCGACACGTCAGAGTAAAAACCCGATAGCTGAAGCTTTCTGATTTCATTGCCAGACATCTCAAGGGAGTGAGTCACCCGCTCTGCAGTGAAAATGTCAGTCGCCTCGTAGGGCACAATGAGATCTTGTGGCTGAATAAACTTGCTCGCTGCCTTGTTTTTAGCGGTGTCGTAGTACACCTTTTTGAAAGCGCTACCTGCTAACGGCAAGAAAAACAGCATCTGGTCTAGCTCTGGATCGTACTCCTCGCAGACGTTGAGCAGATAAAAATTCATAAATTCTGAGATGCGGTCTGCCTGGGCCTCCACCTCTGGCGTGCGGGCACCAACGATCTCTGTTTTTACCGGGCCCCTTGCGGGCAGCATTTCTTTGTAAGCCTGGGCCTGGAACTGCGTGACGGCCTCTGCGAGTATCGGGTGAATGACTCCGCTGGACCCCTGGAAGGGCGTGCTGCGCATTTCATCAAATTTCATGCCCAGATACTTGAGCCCGTCAACGTAGGTTTTTTCCCACTCTGCGCGGGATTCTTTGTCGGCTTCGATAGAGGTCAGCAACTCCTTTGCAATCCGCATAAGCTCTATTTCAGAGATGCTATCTGCAAGGTTGGCGTCAAATGGCTCAACAGGTAGAGGAGCGGGTGCTGCGTTAATCTCATCATCGATGAGAATCTCGTCATCCGTAACCAAAACCTCTACGGCCTGGCGCACGAGATCCTCTCGTGTGGGCTCTGGGGTGACCTCCATCGCCCTACCCAAGGGGATTACGTCGGGATCATCTACGCCTTGTCTTTCGATTGCCATCAGTAATATACCTGTCTGTCGCGCCGCAGCGGATGCATCTCCATGTTTTCGTCGGATTCCAGCTGCAGAAACCCGCCCTGACGAAACCGCATCAGCGCCATCGTGGCTGAATCGCAGTAATCGTCATGGTCGCCAAAAGGAAATGCAGCGAGCTCCTCAATTACCTCTTCTGCGAAAACATGGTCTGGAGCCCACACCATACCACTCTCAAAGATTGGCGCCACACTATTCATCCTGGCGACTTTATCTTGACCTCGAGACGGCGTGTAGCTCGTGACCGGGATGCCCATCCTCCGCAGCTCCTGGGTAAGCGGAGTGCCTGACGCCTTCTGCTCTATAAGCACACAATCGGGTTCCCAGTACTTGTATTCCTCCCACGCCATTTTTTTCAACTCGGGGAAATCCATGCGCACGCGCTTAGCGTCCAACAGGATAATCGCGTCTGGGTCACCGTCCCGCGGCTTAAACACCCCCCAGGTCGTGACAGCAGAGTAGTCGGCGCTGTCTTTCTTGCTGAAAGCCGTGTCATAGCTTTGAATAACGTAGGAGTACTCAGGAACATACTCTGCCTCCCACTCATTCCACCACTCGCGCTTGACGATGGATCCCTCTTCTGCGGTCGGATCTTGCATCCACTGCGAGTTCCACTTGC
>JASMER010000154.1 GCA_030752195.1 Gammaproteobacteria bacterium | reverse complement strand
AGCAAGGCGTGTCAACAACCCCAAATCCAGATGATCAGCGGCGATTTCCACAAGCTGATCCGGCGTGAACAAAACGTGTGCGTTAAAAGACTGCCAGGAGTCAGAACGATAAGTCACCGACATGTTTGCCAGCGCGAGCTCCCAGACACTCTCCTCGCTGTTGTGACTTAACCTCGCCATGCCTTTCAGATTCGTCAGACCCAGCTGTTCAGATTCCGTTTGACGGGCCTGCTCTCGACGTTTTCCGCTAATGGTCAGACCGGGGACGTCAAATTCGACAGTCGCAGCGCTTAGCTGTCCTGCTTCGACTCCAATCCAAACCTGCCCGCTGCCCTCTAGTCCAAGAATGGCCAGAGCGCCGAGGTCCTGGCCGGCGAACACCTGGGAATAATCGGCATCGGGGACAAGAATATGCAGCGTGCCGCTCGCCTGATTTAGGTCTTCACCTTGTAATTCGAATGAAATGGTCAGTGGCTCAGGGTTACCCTCCAGACTGGCATTAACGTGCAGATAGTGATTTTGTCCCTGATTGCGGACAGAAGCTGTACCCTGAACAAAGCTGAAACTGTCACCATTTAAAGGATGGACATTGATAGCAACACCTTGGAGCTCAAGCTCAGTGAAAGACAAGAATGTCTGGTAGAGCGCATTAAGATCGGCGGGGTCATTGCTGTCGGGAGTCGCGACGCCTGAAAGCTGCCACGCTCCTTCAGTATTCTGGGTTAAATCAATTCGCAGGTTGCGAATCACAAACTCACCAAGCACCCACCGCCTCTGCCAGATTGATCTGCCGATGTCGACAGCAATTCTTGCCTCAGAAAACTCAAGCGACGGCGATTCAGCCCTGTCGTCAATCGCCAGCTGCAGATCCGAGAGTAAGAGTACGGGATTGAAACCCAAAAATTCCCCCGCCACAGAGCCAATGGTCACAGGCAGCCCGGCCCTTGATGCTATCTGCTCCTCCAGAAAAGATTTATAGCCTGAAATGGCGGGCATGAACTGACGCCCGACCGACACGTATGCTGCCATGGCAATCAGCGCAACAATCAACAGCAGCAAGAGTTGCTGGTAGAGTTTCTTGATTAACGCAGTGATCATGATTGATAAACACGCGGCGAAGCTGAACTGGTACGGCCACATCGATCAGCAGATGTTGTTGCAGCTTGAGCGTTATATCTCCCGTACACTGAATAGGGGCTTGAATTAAGGTCGTTGAGCAAGGGCAAGACCACTAGGTCAGAACGACGTCGAACCGCTCCTGAGTATACATAGGTTCGACTTCGAATTTGACTGTCTTGCCAAGCAATTCCTGAAGACTCGCGAGCGTAACGGACTCCTCGTCAAGCAAGCGATCCACCACGCGCTGTGACGCCGTCACTAGCAGAGCTTCGTTTTCATAGGCCCTGGCCACTCGCAAGATTTCACGAAAAATCTCATAGCAGACAGTTTCGGGAGATTTCTGCGCACCACGACCTCCGCATACAGGACAATCGCTGTTGAGAATCTGACCGAGACTCTCCCTGGTACGTTTCCGGGTCATCTCGATCAAACCCAACTGCGAAATACCCGTAATTGAGGTGCGAGCCCGATCCTTATCGAGCGCTTTGGTAAGCGTTCGCTGCACCTGACGCTGATGCTCGGGATCTGACATATCAATAAAATCAAGAATTATGATGCCTCCCAGATTGCGCACCCGTAACTGCCGGGCAATGGCCGTGGCGGCTTCGAGGTTCGTTTTCAGAATCGTCTCGGCGTGATTTCGACTTCCTAGATAAGCACCAGTGTTGACATCAATCGTTGTCATCGCCTCAGTTTGCTCGATTACAAGATCCCCACCGGATTTCAGCTTCACTCTGTTGCTTAACGCCCTATCGATTTCATCTTCAATGCCGTAAAAGTCGAAAATTGGCCGTTCACCGCTGTAGCATTCCAGTCTGCTATCCAGCTCCGGAACAAAATCCTCCAGGAACTGAACCATCTCATCGAATTTTTCCTTGTTATCAACCCGAATCATCTCAACTTCTGGCCGAATTAGATCTCTGACTGTTCGCATGTACAGGGGAGCCTCGCGATAGACTGCCTGGACGCCGTCCTTGCGTTGGATGCGCTGTTCGACTTTATCCCAAAGTCGTTTAAGAAATCTGACATCTTCGATAAATTCCTTTGCCTCAATCCCTTCTGCAGCAGTGCGGATAATGAACCCCCTAGGGCCACTCCAATTTTCCTGTTTGAGCACTTCCCGCAGGAGTTCCAACAGACGCTCCCGCTCCTCTTCATCTTCCAAGCGCTGCGAGATACCCAGATGCCTGTTCCGGGGCATGAATACCAGGTTCCGAGACGGTAAAGTCAGAAAAGTCGTCAACCTCGCGCCTTTGCTGCTGATGGCGTCCTTCGCAACCTGAACGATAATCTCCTGCCCCTCTCTAAGACTTTCCTGAATGGGTGGAGAAGCCTCATCTCGCTGCTCGCACCCCTCCGCATCAAGCAAAGCAATGTCCGAGTTGTGGATGAATGCAGCCCGGTCTAAACCAATATCCACGAAGGCTGCCTCCATACCCGGCATCACCCGCGCGACTCTGCCACGAAAGATATCGCCTACGTATCCACGTCTGTTGTGTCGCTCGATAAAGATTTCCTGCAGGAGTCCGTTCTCGAGCAGCGCAACCCGAGTCTCCATCAGCGTGACATTGATGAGAATCTCTTCACTCATGGCTTCGCGCCATCCTTTTCGCAGACGGCAGCAGGTAATTGCCACAACGGCACACCAAACTCGACCAACAAGGCAGCGGTTTCAAACAAAGGCAGACCCATGACTCCGCTGTAGCTGCCGCTGATGGATTCAACAAACACGGCACCAAATCCCTGTATGGCATAGCCACCGGCCTTTCCCTCAGCTTCTCCGGTGTTCCAATAGGCACGCGCTTCCGATTCAGTAATCTGCCGGAACTGCACTTTGGTTTCGCAGAGAAGAGAAGCTGAGGACTCCCTTGAGGCCAAGCTGACAGCAGTGCAGACCCGGTGAATCCGGCCGGAAAGCTGAACGAGCATCCGTACCGCATCGTCAGCGCTGACGGGCTTTCCTAACAACATGTCATCGACACTCACCACGGTGTCTGAACCGAGGACTAGCACCGCGGCGTCGCCTGCACTTTCGAGCGCAGACTGGGCTTTTGCATCCGCCAGACGCAGCGAAAGCTCTGTTGCCTTTTCTCCACTCTTAGGCGTCTCATCAATGGCCTGAGGAAGCACGTCGAAGCAGACGCCAAGCTGTGCCAATAGCTCCGCGCGGCGTGGAGACGCTGATGCCAGAATTACTCTGTGTGTCATGCCAAATTCCAGGTGCAAGCGCCAGTATCGCTCAGTGAACGTCGAAACTCCGCCGAATATGCCGCAGCAGCCGAAAGACGGAAGGCCAGATAATGGCGCTGGTAAGTGCAGCCATTAAGAACAACAGGCCCGAGGCGACCTTCTGCCCGGTTAATACCAACAGCCAGTGATTCAGCATCAGATTGATGCCAACCATCGCGAATACCAGGCCTGCTTGCTGCAGAGAGGAGAACATGCGCAGGCGCTGATGCAGAATCAAAGTGATGTAAGCAATGACAACCAGGCCAAGTGCATTCAAACCGAGTACTGACCCTTCGAGCACATCCAGCACGATCCCTGCCATCCAGGCGGAGCCTATGCCAACCCGGTAAGGCAGCGCCATAACCCAATACATGAGCACCATCGGCACCCATTCGGGTCGGTAGTCCATGGCCCACTCGGGAAATGGGACAATCGCCAGCAGATACGCGAGAAAAAACGTCAGAAAAATAATCCAAACTGCGTGTGCTTTTTTCTGCATAACAAGGCTACTGGCTGATAGGGCTCGCGCTACGCTCTGACACCTGATTCTCAGCAGAGCTGGCTTCCGCCTCGCCTTGACCTCCCTTCGGAATCCGCTCAAGTCTAAATTCAGGCATGACGGTCGCATCGTTCGTGAAGACCAGCATGACATGTCGAGTGCTGGCGAGCTGAGCGAGAGGCTGAGCCAAGACCCGCGCAAAATTTTGCCCGGGGTCTTTGGTAATACTTGTGATTCTGGCCACCGGATAGCTTTTTGGGTAAACCTGTCCCATCCCCGAACTGACCAGCATGTCACCCGCCTGCATATCCTGGGTCTGGGTAACGAATTCAAGTTCAAGCCCGGTTGACGACGTGCGGCTGCCACGAGCTAAAGCCCGCTCACCGTTGCGATTTACTTCGACTGGTGTGACATGCCGGGAGTCGGTGATCAGCAGGACCCAAGCGGTGAAGGGCAGCACTTCATCAACCTGCCCCATCAGTCCGCGAGAGTCGAGCAAGGCCTGGCCGACGAACACCCCGTCAGCGGAACCTTTATTGACC
>JASMER010000153.1 GCA_030752195.1 Gammaproteobacteria bacterium | reverse complement strand
TTGTCTGCGATCTGTGTAGGCGCGGGCGTTGCGGTTTCCGGCATCATTGGCTTTGTGGGTTTAGTGGTGCCTCATATTGTCCGATTCACCATCGGGGTGAGGCATAAGCCGCTGATGATTGGGTCAGCGCTCGCGGGAGGTGCTTTGATGGTCCTCGCAGATCTGTTGGCGCGAGTCGTAGCTTTGCCTGCAGAGGTGCCAGTGGGTCTGGTGACCAGTGCTATCGGCGCACCTTTCTTCTTATGGCTGATAACGAGGGTTAAACCTTAATGGCGCTCGAGGCGCAGCATGTAACAATCAATGTTGGCTCGAAAACCATTGTTGATTCTGCCAGCGTAACCGTTAAATCTGGTTGCATTACTGTCTTAGTTGGGCCAAACGGAGCAGGAAAATCGACACTTCTGGGCGCCTTGTCCGGCCACTTTGCCCTGTCTGGCGGTCGAGCATTAATTGCTGGTAAGGACTTGGCGCAGCTCACGCCCAACCGGCTATGCAATCAGCGAGCGGTGATGCTGCAGTCTGACAATCTTGTTTTCGACTTCACTGTTGATGATGTAATCCGAATGGGGCTGGTTTGGCAGTTCGAAGCATCTGAGGTCGAGAAAAGTGAGGTAATTAACGATTTGGCTTTTAAATGTGAGGTAGACCATCTACTAAGTCGATCTATCCTGACGCTGTCGGGTGGGGAAAAGCAGCGAGTACATTTTTGCAGATGTCTTGTTCAAGTTTTGGGAAAGCACGACAGCGATACTCCAAAGTATCTTTTACTTGATGAGCCTACTTCAAGTCAGGACATTGCAAACGAGCTTCGCGTATTGAAACTACTCAAAGAAATGGCGACTCAGCGAGAAATTGGAGTGTTCTTGATCGTGCACGATCTCAATTTAGCAGCTCACTTTGGCGACGTTTTTTACATTATGAAAAACGGCAGGCTTGTTGCTAATGGAGAGAGGGATGCTGTCATGACAGAGGATATTCTCTCGTCAGTATATGAAACGTCCGTCAAAACTGAGCTCACCTCTAGCAGATTAAGAATCCATACTTTTTAGGAGAAAAAGAATGTTTCTTGCTATGAATCGCTTCAAGATCAACCCCATCTTCACCGAGGATTTCGAGAAGGTATGGCGTGAGCGGGATACCTTTTTATCTGAGGTTCCAGGTTTTAAAAATTTTTCTCTGCTGCGAGGACCAGAGTGTGAGGAGCACGTTTTGTATGTCTCGCATTCTGTGTGGGAAAGCGAGGAAGCCTTTATTAGATGGACAGAGTCCGATGCTTTTCGAAAGGCTCATCGCCAGTCAAGTGCGCCTAAAGGCACCTACCTCAGTCATCCTGCACTTGAGACATTTATAGCCGTACTAGAAGAATAATGGCTGCTCGTTTACTTGCCGTTTGCCAATTTCCTGAGAGTTAAGATTGAACTGACGTTCACGAGCCCTAATACTGCGGCCCAAGCTGCTTGTCGTGTTGATGGGGGAACAAAGATAGGCCTCGCTTTACTGCTCTACGAAAGCCCTTTCAATGACACAGTGAGCCCCCGTGCCATGCCGTGACTCCTCGAATCCTCTGTCATTAAGAATATTGCAGAGATTCTTGAGCATGCTGGGGCTTCTGCCCAACTGACGTACTTTTCGAACCGACGCCTTGTATGCGCTGCTCCAGAGTTTGCATGTCTGAGGCTAAAGATTGGCATCAACCATGCGACCAGCTGAAGGACCCTCGAAGGTCAACATGGCTGCTTTGTGGGTCAATGAGGGGCGCTGCTGATTTGCGCATGCGGCGAGGGAAGAAACGAACTTTCTCGAGGTGGCTCTGAGCCAAGAGACTAGCGACTTGGCCGAAACCTCAGATCACGAAATGTTGGCCAGCACCGGCATTGCGGTCTTCAGCGTGGTGCTTGACTCAAGCACCGATGGTCGCTCTGGAGGGTCCAGATCGCTGCAGGAGCAATACCGGTATCACTCCGACCATCACAATCAGCACGGCCGCCAACGAGGCCTCACTGAGACGCTCATCACTCGCCAGGCGGTATACGTGTGTTGCCAGAGTATTGAAGTTGAATGGTCTGAGGATGAGAGTCGCTGGCAGTTCTCGCATGACATCGACAAACACTAATAAGCACGCGCCCAAAATGCTCGGTTTCAATAGAGGCAAGTGAATACGCCAGGTCAGGCCGAGCGTCGTCGCCCCCAATGTTCGCGCTGCGGCATCTAGGTCAGCGGAAATACTGGTGAAGCCAGATTCGAGTGATTGGTAGGCCACCGTGAGAAACCGGCAAACGTAGGCATAGAGGAGCAGGAATACACCGCCAGTAAAAATAGAATCTTTGCTGTTTGGCCAGATGTCGACCAACCAATGGTTCACTGCGCCAAGAGACTTTAAGAGTGCGACTGCCAGAAGAATACCCGGGAGAGCGTAGCCAATCGTGGAGACGCGGATCAGACTGTTATTAAGCGGGCTTGGATACATTCGTTTCGTGTAAGCGAGCAGCCAAGCAATCAACGTAATCGCGACGCTCGCTGTCAGTGCAAGAGAAACGCTGTTGATTGCCATGCGACCGAAATTGGCGCTGTTGTTTTGTGATAGGTGTTCAGACGCGTAAATGAGCAGCGTCGTCAAGGGTATAGCAAATCCAAGCATGACCGGAACGAGGCATGCGGCAATAGCAAGCCCAGCTTTTGCGCCGGTCAAATTGATCCGGGAGGCTTGTGTTAGGTCGCTCGAGTCAGCCGTTCCGCGTCTATTCCGCTCTTCTAAAGCAACCAGCATGATCACAAAGAGCAGCATGAAAGCCGCCAATTTTAGCGCCGCTGCGGCATCACCCAACCCAAGCCAAGTGCGGAAGATGCCGGTAGAAAATGTGGGCACCGAAAAGTAGCTCACCACACCAAAGTCGGCGAGGGTCTCCATCAAGACCAATGCGAGTCCACCCAGAATAGCTGGGCGGCTGGCGGGCAGAGCGATGCGGAAAAAAGCGCTGTACGGCCCGTGGCCCAGTACTCGAGCGGCATCAAACTGGGCGCCAGATCTACCTGCGAAACTATTGCGACTCAGTAGGTAAATGTAGGGATACAGAACCAGCGATAGCAATATGGCAGCGCCAGGCAGCGTGCGGATCGATGGTAACGGCAGCTCCCCAACATCGAGGGACAATACAGAGCGAAGTGCAGTCAGTACAGGTCCGGATACTTCGAGCAGGTCAGTGTAGACGTAGGCCACGATGTACGCGGGTGCCGCTAGCGGCAGCATCAACAACCAGCTCAGCGTCTCCCGACCTTTAAACGCACAGGCGCCAATCAGCCATCCAGTACTGACGCCAAGGACTAGCGATATCGCACCTGTTAGCGTCATCAGAGCGAGCGAATTCAGCACATACTCAGGGAGTACGGTTTCTTGCAAATGTTCCCAGATAGGCCCCTGTGGTTCGGCAAAAGCCAACAGTGTGGCAACGATAGGGATTGCTATCGCAACGGCCATTAGCCAGGCGGGCAACAGAAATAAAACTCTGGAATGTTGCAATACAGTATGCATAGACTGCTGCAAACGTATTAACAAAGGCTAGCGTATTCAAGTGCTGGTAATTGAAAAAGTATCGCATCGGTTTGGTCCGCATCAGGTGCTCAACAATGTCTCTCTACAGAGTGTCGAAGGAGAGGTGACCTGTTTGATTGGGCACTCTGGCTGCGGCAAAACAACCTTATTGCGGCTATTGGCCGGCTTGCTGAGAGTTCAGAGCGGGCGCATCGTTCTTGACGGCGAAGTCTTGGCGAGTGAAACGAAGATGGTGTTGCCTGAGGATAGGCCAATAGGCATGGTGTTTCAGGAAGGGGCGCTTTTTCCGCATATGAGCGTTGCTGACAATGTCGCCTTTGGGCTTCCAAAGAAAGGGGCGCGCAAACTGGCTACAGAATGGTTGAAGCGGGTGGGGTTGGCTAATTTTGCTGACCGGAATCCAGACAGCCTGTCTGGGGGGCAACGTCAGCGCGTTGCGCTGGCTCGAGCTATGGCGCCAGAACCGAGGGTCCTGCTGTTTGATGAGCCATACGCAAATCTAGATGTGCCCCTCAGAAGGGCCCTGCGAGAGGATTCCAGACGCATCATTCGGGACACAGGCACTGTGGGGCTGTTCGTCACTCACGATCCAGCTGAGGTATTAATGATGGCTGACAATGTCGTGGTGCTCGATCAAGGTTTGATTGTGGAGACCGGCACACCGCAGGCTCTATACGACAGGCCTCAGTCGCGATTCGCCGCGGAGTTATTCGGTGAGCCTCAAGTGTTCGAAGGAACAATTTATGCGGATCGGATTGTGACGCCATTGGGGGAGTGGGAACGCTGCGCATTGGTTGATCCAGTTGCGAGCAATGGTGATGCGTTGCTGGTCGTCGATGCTGACCGTCTA
>JASMER010000152.1 GCA_030752195.1 Gammaproteobacteria bacterium | reverse complement strand
AGCGAGGCCACGGGTGTCATCGCCAATTCCGGGCGCATAGTAGCGGCCTTCACGCAGCGTGACAGTGGTGTCAACCGATTCCGGGAATACCGTGTCCAGGTGAGCGGCAATTAATAGGGTGGGGCCTTCCCCGGTCCCCCGTCGATAGCCCACCACATTTCCTTCACTATCGATGTAAGCATCAGAAAGCCCGATATCCAAAAGTCGTTTCAGATAATCATCAGCGCGGCGCTTTTCTTGGAAAGGTGGAGCCGCAATTTCCGTAATTGCCAACTGCTCCTCTACAGTGAGAGATTCGCGTTCCTGAATGCGTTGCATCGCAGCCTGCACAGTGGGATCTGCCAACACAACCTGCAGTTGCTCAGAGATGGGCTCATCCACTGGAACGAGGGGTTTAAGTTCTTGTGCCGAGGTTGAAAAAATAAGTTGCAGGGAAAAGATTAGGGCGATTGCTAAGATTTTCATCGTTTAGAAACAAGCTCAAAACTCTTAGAGGAAACGGTTCGATAAAAAGGTTGCTACGCGAGATACCGCAGGCGAGCTTCAATGGTTTGCACTCGTGCAAGTAAATCTACACGCAGCCTAGGCCTCATTTTGAATCTCTTGGGCGATGCGCTGTACGTCATCTAGTACGCGTAGCAAGTTCCCAGACCACATCAACTCTATCTCTTTTTCTGTGTATCCGCGGCGCACAAGTTCCGAGGTTACATTGAAAGTTTCGGAGGCATTATCCCAGCCAATAAGTCCTCCCCCTCCATCGAAGTCTGAACTGATGCCGACGTGCTCAATGCCTATGAGATCTACCATATAATCAATATGATCCACAAAGTCAGAGATCGTTGCGGGTGGTGCATCAGCGAAATCGCCACCGGACGCCCAGTGCGCCCGACGCAATTCGCTGACATAGGTGCCAAAAGCCACAGTCTGGATGACCCCACCATTTCCCTTTAATGCTAATAGCATTTCATCGTCGAGGTTACGGGAGTGGTCTGTCAGCGCTCGCGCTGAGGAATGAGATGCAATAACCGGTGCGCGGCTTAGTGCCAAGGTCTGCATGATCGATTCTCTTGAAGGGTGAGAAATATCAATCATGATACCCAAGCGGTTCATCTCCTTGATCGCAAACCTGCCCATTTCGCTTAAGCCGCCATGCCAGTAAACGCCATCGGCCTCTCCGGTGTGGGAATCAGAGAACTGGTTGTGGCCGTTATGAGCAAGGGACATGTAGCGACCACCCATGTTATAGAATCTTTCAATGTTGGAAAGGTCGGGACCTACTGGGAAGGCGTTCTCAATGCCGATCATAGCTACTTTCTTGCCAGAGGCGATTATTTGTCTCGCGTCGTCTGAGTTGTAGGCGACTTCGATCTGCTCTGGTGCGATCTCTTCAGCCAGTCGGTGAATCGCCTCGAACTTGTCTATGGCATTATCATATGCGGCACGATAGCCCTCCGGCCCCAATTCGCCCTGGGCGGTGTACACGATGAAAAAAGCTACGTCCAAACCTCCTGCATCCATCTTGGGCAAGTTTACCTGGGTATCGATGTCTTGGGTGTAGTTGGTCTCTTGGGTGAAGTTGCTCGTGTTTATGTCAACGTGCGTGTCCAGAGTGATCACACGCTCATGGATGGCCCGCGCGATGTTGGTAATTTCTTCCTCACTGAGCGGTGTTGGGATCTTGGATGGTTCACTGCAGCTTTGTATTAGCGCACATCCAAGAGAGAGAAGTGCTAATCTGCGCGTCTTAGACATTATATATGCGGCTCCGTACTCGCTGTTGGCAAGAGAACCAGTCGAAAAGCAACGCTCGGCTTGGGTCGATAAACAACCCTGGGCGAAAGCATTGCTTTTACTCTGGCCTAACTTAGCTCACAACTATGTTAAATCTCTGACTATCGCGAGTGTAGCGACCTTAATTTTCGAACCAGGGTCGAGGCACGATATGATCGGGGTCAGCATCTCTCCGTTGGACCATTTTTTGAGGCCTGCCGGCCTGATTGTCAGTGCCATACAGGTTTCCTTCCTCGTCGGCTGACAGGGAATGCATCTCTATCCACATATGCGGCCCTTCTGTTGGCAAGTTCCATACATAGTCCTGGGTGCCATCAAGATTGTATTTAACGATCTTTGGCGGGCGGATATCTGTAACCCATGCGGCGTCTTCGCCAAGTGTGATATCCAGTGGCAGGTCGAGGCCGGCCCAGGTTGTTTCGTATTCGTAGTTTGGATAATCGGCTGAATTCAGTGCCGCAGTCTGGCGGAAGACTTTTACATCTCGCTTATCGCGATCGAGGGCGTAAAGTTTTTGCTCAGGTCCCATAGCGAGCGAGTGAACTGAAGCGAATTGATGGAAGCCATCACCACCTTCACCAAATTCCGAATGATAGGAACCGTCTGCATTACGCACGACTATGCGATTGTTGCCGCCAAGTCCGTCGCCGACCAGGAACATCCCATTGGGGAGGAAGGCAACATCTTGCGGCAGGCGATAATGAATTTCATCTTTACCCGGTATGCCTTTCTCTCCCAGTGTCATCTCCAGACGCCCTCCATCATTGGAGAATACGTATATGATGTGATTAGTTTCGTCCACCAGCCACAATCGGTTTTGTGGGTCGTAAGGGCTCATTCTTAGCCGATGGGGACCAGGTCCATTGGTTCCCTTGAACAGGTGGTCCCATTGGTTCCATATTTCAAGCACCTCGCCATCACTATTAGCAACATATATAACGTTTTGCCAAACTCGGCCGCGTCCCTGTAGGACATTCCAGCCCAGCGAAGCGGGAAAGCCTGCGTAGCTTTGCGGGACCGGATTGGGCAGACGCGTTTCACCACGCTGCAGGAAGAATATGCGCCCCTTGTTCTGCACATAAACTCCTGATGTTCCGCCGAAGGTCATTCCTTCTTCCGCGAAGGTCTGCATCCAGCTATCAGTGACATAGTCATATGGGCTCGGGCCAATGATGTCAGAATTCTGGCCATATGCTGAGAGATTCATTATCGCGGCGAAGATGCTAAGTCCCAGCCTGTTTATAAGCGATTTCATGGTCTTTTCCTTAATATTGTTTGATTGGGTCCGCTGAATAACCGTGCTTTGAACTTGGGCAAATTACCATTTTGCTGAAACTAACTAAAGTTGTTTGATGCAAATGCGTTTGGCACGGAGCGGCCCGACAGACTGACCAAGGCGCCCGAGGGCTAGGCATACAAGTTACTGAAAAAAATGGAATTAATGTGGTTTGCAGCGATATGGGCAGGACGCTCTTGGTGTCAAATTTGGAATAATTAGCAATATTAATATCCTAGTTGGGTTATACTATATCTTTTAGTTAGACCACCGCTATTGAAAGGGGAGGGGCACATTATGTTTGCCAAGCTGCTCAGAAAGTCGTTAATCGTTTTTATCGGAACAATTGTATTCAGCGGTACGGTTCTCAGCCAGGATTACAAACTCGAGTTCGAGCCCGCGAATCCCGAGGAAGTTGTGGCGTTGAAATGGGAAGATCTGATGAGCCAAGCTGATCTGGCAGCGATTCTAGATGCACCACCCGTTTCCCACGATGGCTACGGTTGGGACGATAAATTTAGTGCAGACAGTACAGTAGAAAATGCCTTCCAAAGGGCATTGCAGTCATTCGATGTGAACCCGGAATTTGTGGGTAAACGTGTTGTCCTGCCTGGGTTTGTAGTACCGACCGCCTACAATGACGATCGTAAAGTGACTGAGTTTTTCTTAGTGCCTTTTTTTGGAGCTTGCATTCATGTTCCCCCGCCTCCGCCGAACCAGATCATTCATGTCACCTATGATCAAGGATTGCAGTTGGATAGTATGTACGACGCGTACTATATTTTGGGAGAGCTTTCTAGCCAGGTTGTGCGACACGAATTGGCAGACTCGGCCTACAGTTTGAATGCAGAGCATGTGGAGATCTACAACTACTAAACCCCAAACTCAATTGAATTTGATTTTTGCCAATTTCTGCTCTGAAAAGCATCAACCGCTCGGCGAATTCGATCCTGCATAACATAGTAGCCGGCGCAAGGTCATCCCGACTCGAAGCCGGCGCTGATCGCGAACTTTAATTTCGAAATTATATGTATGGCTTCAGTCACTTCGACTTTGCCTGTGCAGATCGATCAATCGTTTCAATACGCGAGCAAAACTCCCTAGCTTGATTGACGGCCCCCTCCAAACTTTTCACATCGTTGTGCTTGGGCCTGACAATCATGGGAGCCGAAGAAAACATCTTATTTTCTACAAACTAGATTACTCAAGGTTTAGCACGGGGTTATCTCTATTGAGTCGTGCGTAACCTTGCTTCTGATCAGCGATCCATTGCACAGTCAATGTTTCAATTCCACTGTAGTGATCGAAAGCAAGCATCTTTAGTTGCTTCCTAGGA
>JASMER010000151.1 GCA_030752195.1 Gammaproteobacteria bacterium | reverse complement strand
ACCTCAGGAGGTAGCCAAAGAGCGCCCCAAGGTGAATTCGCCGAGGTTCGAGTATCTTCCCAGGGCTTTGGCAACGGTGGGTTGAAAGTCGCATTGCCCTCACCACGGTATATGTTCCAAGAGAGAAACAGGCCGTTGACCTTTCCGACGGTAACCCGAGATGGGGGGCGCTCCATGCGGCGTTTAAGTTCTTCAGCTGTGTTGCTGGAGTCTCTGCGCCGCTTGGGCAGGCCATCATCCCAGACGCTTGTCAAAAGTTTAATCGGCTCTCCGACGCGCGCAGTGCGTACTAGATCTCCCTGTACCATCACCACTGGCGGAACATTGGCTCGGGACTCCGGGCTGCTGGTCCCAGCGCCCAGTGACCCTGTCTCGGATGCGATCACCATGTTATCCACTAGGTAATCCTGCCGCAGCGTGGCGTAAGCTTTTCGTTCGACGCCATTGACAGTGAGAGTCCAGACAAGTTCGCGGTCACCCCAGTCTGCCGGTACTGTCACTTCAAAGTTGAAGCGATTTCGCCGCGGAAGAAAGCGCGTGGGTTGGCCCCTGTCGGAGTCACCGGGTGAAAAAAAGTTGTCCTCTCCGACCGGGACAGTGGGCTCCTCTTCCCAGTTTTCATTCATGTATCCGAACATAAAACTGAACGTGCCGTCAGGATTGGGTCGCCAACCTTCAAAGGCCGGCTCGACATGCTGGCCACTGCGATAACTCTGTGCGGAGGCCGTAATAGACGTCATCAGCAGCGACAGACATACCATTCCGAGCGCAGCACGGAGGCTGTGCTGCTTTTTGTAGCACCTAAGCATGTCTTTTAATCAGAACCCTCAATCGTCGTCGCTGGCGGCGGTTTCTGCGTTGCCTTCGACGTCAGCCAGAGGTGCTACTAGAGGAGCACCGCAAAGCGGGCAGCCAATGACATGATCGTTCGGGCCAAGGTTGAGTGACTGTCGTCTTTCTTCCATAGCCTCGTAGAACTGTTCATCAGTCATCGTGACGCGAATGCCAAGATCG
The DNA here is from genome assembly GCA_030752195.1 of Gammaproteobacteria bacterium. GTDB lineage: Bacteria > Pseudomonadota > Gammaproteobacteria > Pseudomonadales > Pseudohongiellaceae > UBA9145. Next base: position 3,409 of record JASMER010000151.1, on the reverse strand, counting down.
ATAAACATATTGGTCACTGAGCGGTTGCCGGAGCCCTGCCAGTTCCGCGGATCCGGAACGTTTGGATTGGATTCTGTGTTGTTCATGTATCCGACAATGTGGAGGATTGTGCCTTTAGGGAGAAGGGGTGCTGCATCCTCCGCATAGGGATAGCCGCGGACCCAGTTATGATCGTAGCCCACACATGAAAGGGTCTCGACTGTGTAGCCCCAGATCGCCTCCAGACACATCCGCTCTCCGGGAGCGTGTAGATGAGGCTCGAAGGTGATCACTTTCGTGTGCTGCTCCAGAACGGTATAGGCGTGTAGTTCCTGATCCTTTTTGCTGCCCTGAATGCTGATGTCCACGCCATTGCCGAGGCCGATAAAAGCGTTCTGATATTTGGGCTTGTAGTCTTTGTCGTGGAACCTGAAACCGACTTCCAGGTGGCCAACCGTGTCGACGCCGTTGGAGTGCAGATGAACGGAATCTGAAACGATCCAGGAACCAGCCTTGAGCAGGCGGCCCGCTTCTTCGTCGAATATGTCAGCGTTACGGCCAACCTCGTGAACCGGCCAAGGGATTGATAATCCAGGGACCCGTTCGCCGTTTTCATCCATCTGAGCTGTAGCCCAGATCATGTGATGGAAAATGTAACGACCACCAACTGTCTCACGTCCGGTGCCTGCGCTCGGCACGTCATTGACTTCGATGACTTCGACTGACTTGACATAGCGGTCTTCGGTCAGGCCGGTGGGTGCAGAAGGGATCTCACCCCACCAATCCGCTGTGCCTGCGAGCTTGGTGATGTCGTCCATCACCACAACCAAATCAGGCTCTCCGGCGCGCCATTTGATGCTGTCGTCGAATACCAGCGGCTCTGGCGCATCAGCGATATCGCCCTTAGGAGTGCCTGTACGCGCCCAGGTCGATATTGCAGCCAGTTCTTCGTCGTTCAGCGAAGGATCGTCTTTGTAATCCTGAATGCCAATATTCTTCTCCATATACCAAGGAGGCATGGCGCCTGCTCGGTCTCGGAGTCCGGTCTTGTATTCGATCAGCCCTGCATAGGGGGCGACCTGCTCGAAGGTCACGAGTGGCATGGGCCCTGCACCACCGTCCCTGTGGCAGCTCTGACAGCTGCGCTGGAGAATGGGTTCGATGTCCTTGTGGAATGTGACATCTTCCGATTGGGCCAGCAAGGCAACTGGCATGTACAGCAGCGCTGCCACCGCCGCGCTCGCGAGCGTAGAAACCGTCGTTATAATGCGCATAATCGTTACTCCTCATAGCTTTGGGGGTACATTAGACGCTGAGCGAAGCAGCGGCATCTCATGATAATCATACTACCATAATTCATGCCGAATTGAACTTTCGAATCGCCCTTTGGGCAACTAAGGACAGTGTCGTAACTGCAGTCAGGGCCCAAAGCTCGTAGTAATTAATAGCTAATTTCTAAAAACTAACCTCAATCTGTGGTGTCAGCGACGGCGGGATCAGTTCCCTTCAGCAGTGTCCAAAGATTGCTGCTAGCCAGCAGCGCAATGAAAAGTACAGCTAGGCCGAAGCTAAACCATTGAACAGCGTAAGACAGATTCTGGTTAATTTCAGGCTGAACCGCCGGCCAGTGTCTTGTGAGGGTTCCTGGCTGTTCGGCAGTGATGCGCACTACGAATGGGAATATGGGCTCGCCAATAATCGCGGAGAGAGTTTCGATATCCAGTGCGCGTATTCTTAATGGCCACTGGCTGGCATCAATGGTGTTTTCGATCGCACGAGTGTTCCCGGTAGGTACGAATATCTGCGCATCAATCTCCACAGGCCCTGTCACTGGGCGAGTGAAAGGAGGCGTATCAGGTGGCAGTATTCCAGTAGTCCAGCCCCGATGGACCAGAACCAAACGGTTGTTGCTGTTCAGCCGGAACGGTGTCACCACACCATAGCCGATTTGACTCTCATAGAACTCTGCAAGCAGCAGGATCGTGCGCTCATTCCAGTATTCACCGATGAGTCTGACATGGCGGTTTTGCAGCTCTGGGTTAGCAGAATGTAAATGTCCGGGAGGAATCGATTCAATCGGCTCGGCATTTACCTGAAGCTCTGCCAGCAATTCGATCTGGGCATCGACTTTTTCAGCCGCGCGGTCTAATTGCCACAGTCCCAGACGCATGAAGGTGGCTGCGGTTATTACGACGCAAGCGGCAAGAGGCCAGTTGACGCGTATACGAAAACTACCAAACGTGTAGTTTTTTCGGAATTCCATCATCTCTCTTCCGCCAAAAATAGATAAGGTTCAGGGCCTCCGAGTTCTAAGGGGGGTAGTTGATTTAGGATTGCTCTCAACACCAGAAGCACCAGTGGTCAGGGGGGCGGTAGTATGTGATAAGCCGACCGCACGCGATGACAGCGCACCAGGCAAGCAGGGAAACTGTGCCAATGAGCTTTGCACGCCCGGTGACCGGAAGAGAATCGGACGTAGTTCGGACCTCCGTGCTGCAGGTGGTGTAGAACCAGATCACGTTGCATCCTGCCAGCAACATAAATCCTAGTTTGGTTTGAAACGCGGGATTATAGAGATATTGATCGGGTGCGCTACTGAGAAACATTGTGCCGGTTAGTACGTTTATTGCGTATCCTAAAACGCCAATGGGAACCAATCGGTGAAGGTTACGATAAGAAATGCCGGGGCCCAGACCAAGCATGCGAAGGTCGAATACACCCACGGTGCCGATCAGCAGGCTTAATCCAATAAAGTGCAGTGATTCCGCTACCGGCCACCCCCAGGGAGAGTGCATGAAATCGAAAATTCCGGTCCCATGAGAAAATGCCAACAGAGCTTGTTCCATGTCGAGTAAATAACTCCTTAGGCAGGATTAGAAATAACGGGAAGCCAGCAGTACAGAATGCGTGTATGCCAAAAATCGGCCGGCTCCGATGGTCAGTATCCAGCAAGACAGCATGGCAAGCGCTGTCGGTATACGATTGGAGAACTGATCGCCCGGCGGTGGTTGATGTTTTGCAGTCCGGCCGCTCACTGAGCGTTGCAGCCGCCGGGTGATCAGCAGACCCGCACTCAGTGCAGTGAACTTCAGATAAAACACCGGATTGGTCAAGGCCTTAGCTGGATAAGCGATCAGCAGCGCCACGCCAGAGACGAAAATCAGCCCAACTGCCCACCAATGCAGCGCAAAAAAAGGCTCAAAGCGCTTGTTCAGCAAGCTGGGAATTAGTCCCAGTAAACTGAACGCCAGTGCCAGATTAATCCCGACGACGAAGGCCATCGCCAGCGAGTGTAGAGTCAGGGAGCTGAAGAATGCGACGCCAGATTCGCGCAGCAAGAGGCTGAGGCCCGTCTCTTCTATGGTTGCCAATAAATACAGAACGCTTGCTTCCGGGGTCGTGGCCGAAGGCCCTTAATTGGATCCTGATT
>JASMER010000150.1 GCA_030752195.1 Gammaproteobacteria bacterium | reverse complement strand
TCATGACGGAAATGATTCACGATGCGCGTATTATTCCGCTGGATAATCGCCCCGTTCTTAATGACGACATTAGGCTCTGGACAGGAGATTCACGCGGCTATTGGGAAGGGGACACGCTTGTGATTGAGACAAAAAATTTCAATAGTTTGACCCAGAGCTTCAGTGTCTATGGGTCTGCCGAAGACAAATTGCTCACCGAGCGCTTCACGCGAACAGGGCCGTTTACCATGGAGTATGAGTATACGCTTGAAGATCCTTCGACATTCGCGGACAGAATTCAAGTGATGACTGTGATGTCTAAAGTGGATGGGCAGCTGTATGAATATGCCTGCCATGAAGGCAATTACGGTATGGTCAATATTCTTCGTGGCGAGCGCATGGCGGAAGCGCGGGGGAGTTAACCGGTCCGAAGCGACCTCGAGAACCCGGGAAATGTCATCAGCTACTAGTGAAAAAAAGCCAGCGGCAGCTGATTTTCTCAGAATCTGTGCGGGCTGCCCGGGGCACAACTGAGTGCTATGTTGATCTAATTGTTTCCTTTGATACGATAAAGCCATAGTTTTCCAAGTTTTTTCGGCGCTTCGAGTGAGTATCTTAGAGGTAATGAAATCAGTGGGCATTCTGACTCTCATCAGGCTCCGCCGACGGCTCACCTGGACCGCATTGCTGCTGCTCGCGTGCAGTGGTGGTGCTATGGCTCAGCTGCCTCCTCTTGAGCAGGCTGAAACTGAAACACCCGCTGATCTGGATAGTCTGCGTTTCTACCTGATCACGGTAGATGTGGGGAATAACGTCTGGGACAATTTCGGACACACTGCACTTCGTCTCTATGACGAAAATACAAACACTGATTTGGTGTTCAACTGGGGGGTGTTTGATATTAGTGGCGGTGTGGCCGACTTCTCTTATAATTTTTTCAAAGGCGTCATGGACTATCGCCTTGCGACGAGCTCGTCTACAAGTGAATTCGACGTCTATCGCGCCCAGGGCAGAACGGTTTGGCAGGATCGTCTTAATCTGACAAATCCACAGAAAGAAAAACTCTACCGCCGATTGATGTGGAATCTGCAGGCGGAAAATCTCGCCTATGAATACCATTATTTTTTTGATAACTGTACAACTCGAGTCCGTGACTACTTAGATGAAGCGCTGGGTGGAGCTATCTCTGATCAATACAGCGGCGTTACGGAGAAGACTTTTCGCCATTACGTACGCGAGCACTACGCTTCGGCTTCGCTGATCGGCTTTTCGCTGGACGTACTTTTAAACAGCAATGTAGACCAGCAGGTCAGTGAATGGGAAGACATGTTTCTACCCCTGACTTTACGACAGCGCCTGCAGGCGATGAGTTCTGATGTGGGCGGTGCTGAGGAAGTCCTACCGTTACTGTCAGACCATCAGAAGATCATGGAATTCCCACCACCTACCGTTCAACCGAGTGCATATCAGATTGCATCTGTGGGATTGCTGGTGCCACTGCTGGCTCTGCTGCTGATGCTGAAGCGGCTACCGGTGACCTATCTTGCGACGCATTCGCGCATCAGTCTCAGGGCCGCCGGACTGAGCTTCCGCTTGCTGGGGCTTGTGGGCGTGGTGACAGCTTTATTCAGTGGTATCTTTGGTTTTCTGATGTTAAGCAGCTGGTTTGTCTCGGATCACATTGATACTCATCACAACTTTAATCTGCTCTTGTTCTGGCCTACCGATTTGCTAGGTGTGGTAATCGCAATTCGATGGCTCGTTTTCTGTCGTCCCTGGCCAATGAGTCACGACAGTGCGCCTTTTATCCATAATTACCTTTTGGCTCACGTAGGTGCTCTTCTTGCCTATAGCGCTGCTGCCTTTTTCCAATTGACTAGCCAGTTGATTGTCGACTTGGCGGTTCATTTAGTGCCTGGGTTGTTGTTGTTTACCCTACTGATCTGGTTGGTGGGTTTAGAACCTGCCAGATCCAAGAACATCTTCTCGTAATTACGGAGGCTGGTTGTGATGGATGAAGCAGACAATTTGTGTATTAGCGCGAGGGCGGAGAGTGCTACCAGTCTTGAAGAGTTCGCTCAGAAAATTGCTGACTCGGCGGCACGTTTACCACAAATAGAAGATGGAACCCCGGAGCAAATTCGTGCTTGGCGTAAAGAGCGGGGCAACCCCTTTGCGCCTTCGCCGAGAGTAATGCACAAGACTGAAGATCTGATAGTTCCCTTAAGCCGTGGACAGGTGAAGGTTCGGCACTACATCCCCGAAAACGCAGCACTGACCAGTGCAGCGTGCTGTCTCTATTTTCACGGTGGGGGATTTGTGCTCGGCGATGTCGATGAATATGACACTCTCACCCAGCATCTGGCGGCTAACAGCGGTTGTCATGTCTTTTCGGTGGACTACGAACTGGCTCCCACCAACAAAGTAAAGCAAATCCATCAGGACGGTCTTGAGGTCTATCGCTGGGTTCGCGAGCATGACACTGATTTAGGGATTGATCCAGATCGGATCGCTTTGGCCGGAGACAGCGCTGGCGGCAATCTGACAGCGGCCGTGACGCTGGCGTGCAAAAGGGAGGATATCCCGCAACCCCGATTTCAGGTGCTTATCTATCCTTCCGTCGATCCCGCAATGGAGTTCCAGTCAGTGGAAGAATTTGCTGAAGGTCATTTTTTGACTAAAGCAGGAATGAGCTGGTTCCGGGGACATTATCTGGAATCGCCGGATCAGGCTCTTGATCCTGAGTTGAGGTTTCTCAGCCAGGACTTGGTCGGCCTGGCACCTGCGATGGTGATCACTGCTGGCTTCGACCCTCTAAGAGACGAAGGACAGGCTTACGCTGACAAACTAGAAGAGAGTGGTGTGCGAGTAGAGCATATTTGTTACACCGATCAGATTCATGCATTTCTGTCATTCGCCGGAGGTATCCGCGCTGGGGATGATGCTCTGCGACGGATCGGAAATGCCTTGCGGAAAGAGTTGGCCTGATTGGGGTCGAAAAAAAGGCCGAGCCTTTCGGCTCGACCGATCTTCCATAACAGATGGACTTCAAACTCTACGCTATCAGTCCGCGTTTTTGAAAATCAGAGGTCGACGACCTCAACCCGGCGGTTGCGCTGATAGGCGGCATCGCCGGTAGAGCGGTCTGATGGACGCTCCTCGCCGTAGCTTACGACTTCGATCTGATTGCGTGCAGCGCCATTCACAATAAGATAGTTGAGAATACCGTTTGCGCGTCGTTCGCCGAGCGCCAAATTGTATTCGCGGGTGCCCCGCTCATCAGCATGACCTTCCAGTCTGACTCGCTTGCTCGGGTTGGCGGCGAGGTCACGGGCATGATAGGTCAACACATCGCGGTCCGATCCCCGGAACTCGGACACGTCAAAATCGAAGTAGAAGATCCGGGTAGCCAGCGCAGACCGACGTGCTCTTTCTTCTGCCGCGGCTGCAGCGGCTTCGGCGGCGCTCTGACCGCTTTCGCTCGAGTTGGTGGTCTCAGTCTGGCTGCTATCTGCAGCAGCGTCTTCGCTGGTCGAGCTACAGGCTGCAAGCCCGCCGAGCGCGAAGATAATGAAGACCAATTTTGTCAGTTGGGTTATTTTCATGGCGACTCCAGAGATCAAAGGACCCGATTAAAAAAACCGAGTTAATACAGTGCTATAACCATCAATCATAGAATATAGCATTTAATCGCGCAAATCTATTGACCGCAAGCATTTTTCATCGACCCAGCAGAATTCTTTGGGCTGATGGCCTATCGCTGATTCTTCGCGGGTACTCGTCGAACGATCGTTCGGTTTTTGTTTCACTCCGCGGTCGGTGGTGGTACTCTCATACCTGTGTGTTGGCGTGGTTTCAGTGTTACCAATTTACACCGCAACGAGCACTGTATTTCCCCCGCGCTGCTGACTATTTTCAAAAATTCCTGGTTTTAGGAGAAAATGAAGTGAACGCTGATTTTACAGCCGAAGAAGTGGCCTTTCAGGAAGAAGTTCGAGAGTTCCTGAAAAAAGAATTCCCTGCTGATCTCAAGGCGAAAGTGGATGCCAGTATCCGCTTGGACAAGGACGACATGGTTCGTTGGCAGAAGATCCTGTTCAAACAAGGCTGGGCGGCACCCACCTGGCCGGTTGAATATGGTGGTACTGGTTGGAGTCACACCAAAACCCATATTTTTGCGACCGAAATGGGACTTTACGGAGCACCAGAACCCATACCGTTTGGAATGAAAATGGTGGCCCCTGTCATCATGGCTTACGGCAGCGAAGAGCAGAAGCAACGATTCTTGCCAGACATCTTAGAGAGTAACGTCTGGTGGTGCCAGGGATACTCGGAGCCTAATTCCGGATCCGATCTTGCGTCTCTGAAGACTGCAGCTGTCCGCGAGGGAGATGAATATGTCGTCAATGGTAGCAAAACCTGGAATACGCTCGGTCAGTATGCAGACTGGATTTTTTGCCTGG
>JASMER010000014.1 GCA_030752195.1 Gammaproteobacteria bacterium | reverse complement strand
ACGTTGACCGCCAGATGAATTCGACAGCCGGTGTTAAAAAGCTTCGCGCCCCTGGCTACGGCGAGGCCGTGGTTACCCGCACTGGCACAAACGAAGGTAAACTGGCGGCTCCAGGTCTGAATTTCTTCCGTAAACAGACACTCAGGCTCGATGTCCGTCTGATTCTCTTCTCGCCATCGTACAAGTAGAACTGCCGCCATTGCATAAATGCCGCCGAGTGCCTTGAATGCGCCCATACTGAAGCGACTGGTTTCATCTTTGACCATAAGTTGGTGACCAGAGGGCGCTTTGATTTTCAGAAGAGGGGTCGGCTGGTACGCTGGGCATTGCCGGGTCAGGGTCAGCGCTCGATTAAAATCGAAAACAGTTTTCCTATCCATGAGCTCAGTCTACTCGAGATAACAGCCATCGGCGATTGGTCTGACTTTCAGACTGCGTTATTCTTTGAGTTCGCCTCCAGCGCAGTCTTTACTTTGACGCTAAGGCCCTTCTCCATCCAAACACACTAAGCCGATGCCTATCTTGTATACTACCCAGGTAAACTGTCCACTCACGCCCTAGTTTGCTTTTTCTGACACACTTTTAATTGCTCAGTATCTTGGAGGCATGCAATCAGCGCATTTTTAAAATTTCGATGCTTACAGCTATGGATTTGTTTGACGGTACTTTGCCCTGCGACTTTATGGTCACAAGACTCAGTCCTGGAGATAGAAGTTGTTGGCCGTAAAGTAGATCTGATTGGAAACGCCGTTAGCGCTTCTGAAGGCAGGGTGTCCTTTCGTGAGATCGAGCAACGCGCCTTGCTGCGTGCTGGCGATGTGCTAGAAACGGTGCCGGGGTTAGTTGCCACTCAACATAGTGGCAGCGGCAAAGCTAATCAATTTTTCCTGCGCGGATTTAATTTAGATCACGGGACAGACTTCGCTACCAAGTTAGATGATATGCCGATCAACATGCGCAGTCATGCGCATGGCCAAGGTTATACTGACCTTAATTTTATCATTCCTGAGATGATACAAGAGATCATCTATCGAAAGGGTTCCTACTATCCGGATGTTGGTGATTTTTCTGGCGCTGGGTCTGCAAGCATTTATACTCGTAGTCAAACAACTCCTAATCGAATTCAGCTTGGAGCTGGAGAGTTTGGCTATGCGAGAGCATTGTTAACTGGAAATAGAGAGAGCTTTGGGGGGAACTTAACATTTGGCTTTGAGCATCAGGTCTACGAGGGTCCTTGGGACTCCGTCGATGAAGACGTAGGCAAAACTAATATTCAAATGAAACAGAGCTGGGAAAGAGACTCCGGCAAATTCAGTCTCTCGCTGATGGCCTATGAAAATAAGTGGAACTCCGCGGACCAGATTCCACATCGAGCGGTAAGGAGCGGACTAATCTCAAAATTCGGATCTATAGATCCCACATCAGGTGGTGAATCTTCCCGATACAGCTTGTCACTCGCTTTAGACTCAGATTACGGCGCAGGTAATCTTTCTGCATCACTGTATGTCATAGATTATGATTTAACTTTATTTCAAAATTTCAGCTATTTCAGTAATCCGGCAGGTGATCAAATCACTCAGTTAGATGATCGAAAAATTTTCGGGGGAAAGGCTATTTGGAGCTCTGAGCGTAGTTGGGCAGGAAAATCAGTAGTCAATCGCTTTGGTGTCGATTTGAGAAGTGATGACATCGATCAAGTCGGGTTTGTAAACTCTACCAGTCGACGGTTTGCTTCATATGGACGGTTGGATGCAGTTCAGGAACAAAGCGCCGGCGTCTATTGGCAGAATGAGATAAATTGGACAGAACAGCTCAGATCAATAGTTGGATTGCGGCACGATAGATTCGAGTTCGATGTGAAAGCCTTAAAAGCAGCTAGACCATCAACACTTCCTGATAATTCTGGACGAGTTAATGACAGCATCACGACAGCGTCAGTAAGTTTAATTTATGCCTTAGACAGCAACCACGAATTGTATGCGAGTCTTGGCAATGGCTTTCATAGCAACGATGCACGTGGTGTTTTAACTACTCGAGACCCGTTTTCAGGTATGCAGGCTGACTCTGCTGACCCACTTGTACCTACTTTTGGTGCGGAGCTGGGGTGGCGTATTTATTTTACTGATGAGTTAAATACTACCCTCGCTCTCTGGCAACTTGATATAGATTCAGAGCTTTTGTTTGTAGGTGACTCAGGAAGCACTGAAGACACGGGGTTCGGGAGTGAGCGATATGGTTTTGAATTAACTACTTATTACCAAATCAGTGATGTAGTAGGGCTGGATTTTGAATACGCATATACAGAGTCGAAGTTCTCTGAACCTGTTGACGGAAGTATAGAGATTCCCGGTGCGCTTGATGAGGTGGTAAGCGTAGGAATTAATTACCAGCCAAATGATATATTCTTTGCCCATTTACGTCTTAGGCAATTCAGTGACTATTCAATTGCAGGCGAAGTGAGGGCTGAGGGAAGTAGTATGACCAATCTTCGCTTTGGCTTTGATATAAGTGAATCCATACAGATTTCACTTGATCTATTAAATATATTCGATTCTGATGACCATGACATAGAGTACTTCTACGAATCTCAGTTGCTGGGAGAACAGCAGCTTGTCGCCGACAATCATTATCATGTGTTCGAGCCCAGATCCGCTCGGTTTTCCTTCAATTATCGATTTTGATTCCAAATAAAAACTGACCTAAAGCCGACATGCAAAACTAAAAAAGTGCTCGGAATAAATGGAAGTCAATGGAACACCAGTTTGCTGTATCAGTTGCTTGTGGTTTTGACGAAATTCTTTGTCAGGCGTTGAAAGCCGGCCGAAATGGGAGAGCGAATATGAATAAATCACGGATTGTAATAATAGCGGTATTACTCTTGCTAATTTGTTCTATTGCCACACTCCGTATTACAGGATTAGAGCCAGAGTATATGGACTACACCACTGAGGCTTACAACCAGCGGGGCCGAATGACATATCCTGGTCTTTGGCTTAAGGGAGAGCTTGTACGCGAGCCTGTCGATAATTGGGATTGGGTTCAGGACGTTGAGCACCCTGTAAGAGGGAACACTATCATGCTTGAGACGAGAACTTGGTATGGTGTTCCCTACTCGGTAACGATACTCCCGACGCCCAGAGGAGAAGATCTTTATATCGGTGGGAGCGCGCGAGGGGAGCGCCTCAGTAGAGCCTTCCCCCACTACAAACAGTGGTGGGCAAATGTAGAGCGTGACCCCAGGGTGCGTCTTAAAATTGACGGCAAAATTTATGAGATGACGGCTGCGCTGGTCCATGATCCGGTCGAGCTAGAGCGTATTCTAGGCAGATCGCCGGTGACGACACGCCTGAACGACGACGGCTCAGAAGAAGTCGTAGCAAAGTGGTACTACTGGCGCGTGACCCAGAGAAATGTCGTCGAATATTAGACCGCCTAAAATTGCTAGGCCCTGATAGCAATGCGAATAGCTTGCATACTGCGGATAGAGAAAGCAGCCCCTTTCTGAAGAGTGATGTCATGATTGCTTCTCATTCTGATGAGTCTGCCGGCGCATATCGATCACACAAAGACCTAGCAGTGTCTGCAGTTCTCAGGGTTGCCGTTGCCTCTGGCGACCTTTGAGTGCTATACCTCTGGAATGAAGCCACCAGAAGCCGCTGAACCTACCTCAGAGAGTGTCTCTTCGGAGTTTGCTCCGTACCTCATGTCTACCGGTCTGGCCGGGATTGCCATCGCGATGCAGCAGTTGCTGCTCGCCTGGATTCTGATTGGCGTCCTCGAACTGCCCGCAAGTGAGGTCGGCCTGGTGCAGGCGATCGTGGGTATTCCTGGCATTATTCTGATCCTTTTAGGGGGAGCCAAGGCTGATGGCATGGACCCCCGCAGTATGCTGATTAAAGTCTATGCCTGCGCGCCAGTTCTACCGCTGTTTTTGGTGGCCATGCTGATTTTTTCACAGATTGCGCTTTGGAATATTCTGCTCTGGGGTCTGGGTATGAGCTTCGTGATTTCATACACTAGCCCGGCGCAACAGGCCCTGCTGAATCGGGTTGCGCGAGGTGAGGTGCAGAAGTCGGTTTCAGCCGCCTCAGCGATAGGGTTTATTGTGCAGATTATGGGGCTGGCAGTTGCCGGCACGCTGGAGGTGCTAGGGCTGATCCCAGTGCTGCTTATTCAGCTGGCCTGCTTTGCTCTTGCAGCGCTAATGGTCGCGCGAATCAGTAGAAGCAAGCCGAAGACAGCTACGAGAGAATCTACGCTGCTGCAGCTTAAGAAAGGCCTGGCAGCGATTGCTGCGAATCCGGTTATCGCACAGGCACTTTCTATAAATTTCATCTCCAGTATTTTCAACGCCGGGTCTTTCATGACGGTTTTTCCGTTCATCGTTCGTAGAATTTATGAAGGTGACGCATTTCTACTCTCCATGATGATGGTGATTTTTTATTGTGGCGCCACAACTTCCAGTCTTGCCATGATGCGTTTTATGCCGCTCGAGCGTCCAGGCCGGATATTCCTGCTTATGCAACTGTCTAGAATGTTTATCTTAGGGATCATGTGGATGCAGCCCGCTTTGTGGGCATTCGCCATTGCAGCTATCTTGTGGGGAATTAATATGGGTGTCACTCTCACCCTTGCTAGAACGATCGTACAGGAATCGGCCACCGAAGAATTTCGTGGCCGGATAATGTCGGTGTTTACGTTAGGCCTTCTCGGCAGTGCACCGATTGGTGCGATCGTTCTGGGATTTATTATTGAAGCATTCGGCACACTCAATGCTCTGCTGCCGGCCATGATGCTGTCGCTTGGTCTGTTTCTTTACGGCGTGTTCTTCAGTCGTGTTTATTACTACAAGTCTCCGGCACGGTCTGCAGCTTCTTAGAGCGGGGGCGGTCGCACCGAAAATTTTGCAGTAACGTGCACGGCGTGTTCATATTGTCATACGAAGCTGTTTTCTTTTCTGAATTGGTCAACAAAAGGCAAATCACATGCAGTACTGTATGATGCTTCCTATTCTGCTCCTAACTCTGATCTCTGGCGTTGGGCTGGCGGCTGAATCCTATACCGCGCTCCGAACGGAGTGGGGTGCGCCTGACCTTCAGGGCGTCTGGAATTTCTCCTCTAATACGCCCATGCAGCGCCCGCTTCGATACGGTGACCGGCAGTTTCTGAATGAGGCAGAAATTGCAGAGCTTGAAGCCAAGTCGCTGGCGAGAGACGAGGCCTCTGATGCTGCGATTCCCGGCACCGGCGTTGATGAGGCCTATAATGATTTCTGGATAGAGAGTGCTGGTCTCGGCGAGGAGAGACTGACGTCCCACATCATTTATCCGGGCAATGGCAGGCTACCCGCTTTGCAGAGGGACGCATACCGTCCAGTTCTAGGTCAGGCTCCGGCGCGACCTGTGCGCAGTGCACTGGGCGTCACTTTCGCAACAGATGGCCCTGAGGATCGCCCGTTGTCGGACCGATGCATCATGGGCTTCAATGCCGGACCACCTGTGAATCCGAGCTTCTACAATAACAACGTGCAGATCGTGCAGAATCAGGATCACGTTGTGATCCTGACGGAAATGGTCCATGACGCCCGTATGGTGCCTCTGGATGGTCGACCGCACACTGATGAAGCCATTGGGCTGTGGACCGGTGATTCAAGAGGCCATTGGGAGGGTGACACTTTGGTTGTTGAGACTCGGAATTTTAACGGTCTGACCCACTCCTTCTTCGGCCTGGGGAGTTCAGAAAACAAATTGCTCGTGGAAAAATTCACGCGGATAGCTGTCGACAGAATCGACTACGAATTTAACGTCATTGACCCTGATACCTTCACCGATCAGGTTGTCGGCTTGATCCCTTTCTATAAAGTAGCGGGCCAGGTATACGAATATGCATGTCATGAAGGTAACTATGGCATGGTGAATATTTTGCGCGGTGCCCGCGTAGCCGACCAAGCCAAAAATAGTGAGTGAAGCGCGGGAGGAGCATCTTCTGGATGAAGTGGTTCAAGATTATCGTTCTAACAGTTGTCCCGGTGCTGGCGGGCATGCTCATCGTGCTCAGGATCACGGGCCTAGATCCGGGGCATCCGAGCTTTGAGGCGTACGCCGAAGCCGGTCGCTCAGCACGACCGGGATTATGGTTGACCGGTGAGCTGGCTCGTGAGCCGGTGACGAACTGGGACTGGGTAAATCAGTTCGATGATCCCTTCGGAGAAAATGCAACAGCGATGGAGACCCGCACCTGGTACGGTATTCCTCACTCTGTTCGAGTCTTGCTTGTGCCTCGCGGTGAGGCGTTGTATTTGCAGTCGAGTGCACAGACCTTCAGACTGAAGCAGGGCTTCCCGAACGGTAAGGCCTGGTGGGCGCACGTGGAGCGTGATCCGAGAGTACGTCTGAAGATTGATGGCAAACTGTATGACATGACTGCCGTGCTGGTCCAGGATCGAGACGAGGTGGCCCGACTACGGGGCGGCGAGTCACCGATTGTGAAGACCGTCGATGCCAAGGGAATCGAACAGATTACCGAAGAATGGCACTACTGGCGCCTCTTTCAGAGGAATGTGCCTGAGTACGGCGGTGGGGAGTTCAAGGCACTCAGACGATAATAGCTGAGGGTCAAATCTCTGAAGGGAAGGGCGGAGAAAACAATAGGGAAGAGCTGATAAACTCGGTATGATGATCGGGTGATCTGGTTAAAAAGAAATATTAATAATGAAAAGACTACATTGCAGAAACACCCTCAGATTTCTTCTTACCGGCCTCGTGCTGTCGCTCTTCAGTACTGCTTCTGCCCAGGAGCCTGTGCGAATCGCGTTTATCGACCCTCTGTCGGGCACATTCGCTGCCATCGGCACCAGCGGTCTCAAGCAATTGCAGTACGCTGCGGACGAACTCTTTAACTCTAAGGGAGGCATTCTTGGGGGTCGCATGATCGAGATTGTCCCGCTGGACAATAAGCAGAGCCCTACTGATACGCAGATTCAGTTCAGACGCGCGGTAAGTGAAGGGCTGCGGATTATTTTTCAGGGTAACAGCTCCGCAGTAGCCAACACGCTGAACTCGACTATCAGCAGACACAACCGTCGGAACCCGGGGCAGGAATTTCTGCAGATCAACTACTCCGCCGTTGACCCGATTTTGACCAATGAGCAGTGCAGCTTCTGGCATTTCAGATTTGACGCCCATGCTGTGATGAAGCTCAATGTGCTGACCGATTACATTGCCATGAGCTCTGACATTAAAAAGATTTATATCATCGGCCAGGACTATTCCTTCGGGCAGGTGGTGTCCGACACGTCGATAGCATTATTGAGGGAAAAACGTCCGGACATTGAGATCGTGGGCAATGAGTTTCATCCAATCGGGCAGGTTAAAGACTTTACTCCCTACGTCACGAAAATTGTTTCGTCTGATGCCGATGCGGTCATTACCGGCAACTTTGGGGCTGACATGGTCTCCCTAGCACGATCGATAATCGACAGCGGGCTCGATATTCCCATCTATACGTTTTATGCGGCCTATGACGGAATTACCGCAACGCTGGGCGCGGATGGCGTCGATAAAATTTATTTGGTGCACAACGATGCGGGGAACCCTATACCCACGGAAGAGCGGTTGGCATATACCAGAAATTTCAAGCGGCTCAATCCGAACAATGACATGACGCAATTTCGCATCACCAATGCACTGCAGATGCTGGTGCAGGCGATGGAAGCTTCTCAGAGCACAGATCCCTATGATATCGCCCTGGCCCTTGAGGACATGCGATTCACCAACATGAGCGGTGAAGAGCTGTGGATGCGCGGCGAGGACCATCAGATTATTCAGCCGCTCCATATTTCCGTGCACACGGACCAGAACATCGTTGTGGATGCCGACAACTCCGGATTTGGTCTCTATCGAGATTTCTCGGTGGCCGGAGACGAGACGGTAGTCGATCACAGCTGCCGCATGCGCAGGCCACGCCGCTAAGGCAAAGAACCCCTGGTTGCGCCGTATCATGCTGGAAGTTTTTGTCTTCTCAACTCTCAATGGTCTAGTGACAGGCCTACTTCTGTTCATGCTGGCAAGCGGTCTGACGCTAATTTTCAGTATGATGGGGGTGCTCAACTTCGCCCACGCCAGCTTTTACATGCTCGGTGCCTACTTTGCGTATTCGGTTTCCCTCAAGCTTGGATTCTGGGCAGGACTTTTTTTTGCGCCACTACTGGTTGGGACATTAGGCGCCTTAGTAGAGCGTTATGCGCTTCGGCGAGTGCATGCCCACGGTCATGTGGCAGAGTTGGTGTTTACTTTTGGGCTTGCCTTTCTGATTGAGGAAGCAGTGCAGTTCTTCTGGGGGGCTGATACCAAAAACTATCGGTCGCCTGACCTGCTAGATTTTCCGCTGTTCGTCCTGTTTGGTCAGGAATTTTCGGCCTATCGGGGATTCATGATTGCCATTTCAGTGGGGATATTCCTTGTACTGTTTTATGTGCTTACGCGCAGTCGAATTGGCATTATCATTCAGGCAGCTATCACTCATCCACATACCGTTGCCAATCTGGGACACAATGTTCCACTTATTTTTATGGTGGTTTTCGGCGTTGGCACTGCCCTAGCAGGTGTTGCCGGCGTCATTGCCGGACCGGTGTTGACGACTTTCCCCGGCATGGCTGTAGTCCTAGGAAGCATTGTGTTTGTGATTGTTGTGATTGGCGGGCTCGGCTCGCTGGGAGGTGCCTTTGTCGCGTCTTTGATGATCGGTCTGCTGCAAAGTTACGCCATTGCCTCGAATTTAGGGATGTCTGACCTGCTGAATCTGCTTGGTCTCGACTTCTCAAGAGATCACCCGCTCAACGACCTATGGACGTTGACGCTGCCGCAGATTGCGCCCGTTCTGCCTTTTCTGCTGCTGGTGCTAGTGCTGATCTTCCGGCCGACGGGCCTTGCTGGAAAGCGAGAGGAGTGATGCACTGATGGGTAAATTTGCCCCATGGGTTGGCTATCTCATTGCCCTGCTTGGCCTGCCTCAGCTGTTTGACTCCGTGCTGGCAATTACCATCTTCAACCAGATGGCGATCGCTATTGTTTTTGCGCTCAGCTACAACATGTTGCTGGGTCAGGGCGGAATGCTTTCATTTGGTCATGCGGTGTATTTCGGTCTGGGCGGATTTATGGCTGTACACGCGCTGATCCTGATCGAGTTTGAAACGGTTTATTTCTCCATTACTCTGATTCCGCTGGTGGGTGGGCTGATCGGGCTGATCGCCGCAATTTTTGTCGGCAGTTTCTCCACTCACAAAGCAGGGACAGTTTTTGCGATGATTTCGCTGGGCATTGGCGAACTGGTTGCTGCCTCGTCATTAATCTTCGTCAGTTTTTTTGGCGGGGAGGCGGGGGTCAGTGCGGATCGCACCTTTGGCCCGCCCTTTTTTGGAATCGAATTCTTCCAGGATGTGGAGATCTATTATCTGAGTGCCGGCTGGGTTTTTGCTTCTACCGTTTTTATGTACCTCTTTACTCAAACGCCTGCCGGAAGCATGGCCAATGCGGTTCGTGACAACCCCGAGCGGGCCGAGTTCATCGGATACAGCGCCCGGCGCGTGCGCTTTATCTCGTTTTGCAGCTCAGGCTTTTTTGCGGGCGTCGCAGGTGGCCTGTTTGCGCTGAACTATGAGTTCATTACCGAAGAGAATCTGAACGCGGTCACCTCAGGCCGGGTCCTGCTGATGGCTTATATCGGTGGCCTTGGTTATTTTATTGGACCGATCATCGGCGCCGTTGTGCTGACGCTGATGAACTCCCTGCTCAGCAACTACACCGAGCTTTGGATGCTATACCTCGGAATTATGTTCGTGCTGACAGTGTTGTTTCTTCCAAGAGGATTTGCTGGATTCATCATGATGCATCAGACCGCTTGGCTGAGTGGCAGGCTATCCTCATTGGTGCTGCCTTACCTGATTACAGGCATTCCGGCGATCATGTTTGGTGGCTCGATTTTGGCTGCTATCGAAATGTTGCATCATGGCGGCGAGTCCTTTGGGTTTCTGTTCGTTACGCTGGATTCTGGGAATGCGCTGCATTGGTTTGCACTGACTTCCGTGGGAGCAGCCTCGCATTTTGCCTGCCGGCTTTCTCTCGGGCAGCTGACTTCAGCCTGGGAAGAAGCGAACCAGAGCGAGGATACGACCGAACGTGGTCCAAGCTGATGAGCATCCTGTCCCTGCGCAATGTGAGCAAGTCTTTCGGAAAGACCGAGATCATCCGAGGCGTGAATCTTGACATTCAGGCCGGAGAGCGTCACGCGATCATTGGGCCTAATGGCGCGGGTAAATCTACCTTGTTTCACCTGATTAGCGGCAAATATCAGCTTAGCTCAGGGCGGATAACCTTTCGTGACCAAGAGATTCAGAATCATCCGCCCTACGAGATTGCGCGCCTTGGGTTGGCCAGAAGTTTTCAGGTTACCAATATCTTTCCGCGACTTTCGGTTTTTGAAAATGTGCGCTGCGGCATGTTGTGGAAGCAAGGCCTTGGCTACTCATTCAGACATTTGCTCGGCCGCCAGACGGAACTCAATGCGCGGGCGATGCACCTTCTTGAAGAGATCAGTCTATCTGATCGTGCCAATTTTCCGGCCGGGGAGCTGGCCTACGCGCAGCAGCGCGCGCTAGAGCTTGGCGTCGCCATTGCTAGCGGTGCTGATCTGATTATGCTCGATGAGCCGGTTGCCGGCATGAGCCTCAGCGAGGCGGAAGCGGCGGTGTCTTTAATCCGGAAGATCACTGAGGGTAAGACCCTGGTGATGGTTGAGCACGATATGAACATCGTGTTTGATGTTGCGGATAGAATTTCGGTGTTGGTCTACGGCGAGATCATTGCCAGTGATTCTCCGCAGGCGATCAGGGCGAACCCCAAAGTGCAGGAGGCCTATCTAGGTGAGGCTATCCTTACAGATGCGGGAGGTGAAGATGCTTGAGGTGTCCGCGCTCAACGCCTACTACGGCAAAAGTCACATCCTTCAGGGTGTTGAATTCAATGTGCAGGAAGGCGAGATCGTCAGTCTTCTTGGGCGCAATGGCGTGGGTCGCTCCACCACGGTGAAATCAATAATCGGTGAAGTCAGCCCGGTCGGCTCGATAAAATTTAAGGGTGAGGAGATCGCAGGAAGGCCCAGCTTTGAGATTGCCAGCCGAGGGCTAGGGTATGTCCCGGAGAATAGGGATATCTTTCCAACTCTGACTGTCAGGCAAAATCTGATGCTCGGTATGAAGAATGGCCAGCGTAATTCCCGCTGGACGATGTCTGAGATTTTCGAGATGTTTCCCAACCTTGCCGAGCGCGCTGAGGTTGCAGGTGGGGTGCTTAGCGGTGGAGAACAGCAGATGTTGAGCATGTGCCGCACGCTCATGGGCGACCCTGACATGATCATGATTGATGAGCCCACGGAAGGACTGGCTCCGAAAATAGTTGACCAAGTTTCCCGGCTGCTTGAAGAAATTGCGTCTCGGGGTGTTGCCATTCTGCTTGTAGAGCAGAAGCTGAATGTTGCTCTGCGGATCTCCCATCGGTTATATGTGATGGGCCATGGCCAAATTGTCTATGAAGGTACCTCAGCGAGTCTGCAATTAGCAGATGAGATCCGCTCCGAATGGCTCGAGGTCTGATATATGTTATCGGAGCAGACGATTTCTTTTTTTCCTGATGCTCAACTGGTGAGTGACAGTCGCACAAAACCGCCATCGAGGACGGAGCCGATGTCCTGCACGCCCAGTCACTCTCCGATCATCCCGCCTTGGACGCGGCGGAAGTCGGTGTTAGGTTCTCCGCAGCTGTTATGTTCAGCGTTGCCTTGCCCGAGCTAGTCAGACCCATAAGTAACGACAAACAGGACGCAGGAGTAGCTATGAATTTTGCACCAGATATATTTGCAGGAAGAAGTGCCGTAGTTACCGGCGGTGCTACAGGGATTGGCTGGTACATTGTACGTATGCTTGGCGGGCTGGGCGCAAATGTCGGCATCGTCAGCCGTAAGGAAGAGAATCTTGTAAGGGCTTCAGAACAGTTCAAAGCAGAAGACGGAATCGATGTTGCCTGGCGTACCGGTGATGTGCGGGATCCTGATGGCATAAAGAAAGCCATCGATGAATTGGCTAATGAAAATGGCGGGCTGGACATATTGGTTTGCAACGCTGCGGGCAATTTTATATGCCCGACAGAGGAGCTTTCCTGGAATGGCTGGCGAACGGTCATTGAAATCGACCTTAACGGCACCTTCAACTGTTGCCAGGCGGCATTACCCTATCTGAAGAATGCCGGTGACGGTGGCCGTATCATTTCCATCAGCACCACCGGAGCCAACTTCGGCTGGCCTACAGCTGCGCACGCCGGGGCGGCCAAGGCAGGCATCCAGAATCTGATGAAATCGCTGGCTGTGGAATGGGGGGGGTATGGAATTCGCTGCAACTGGATTTCCCCGGGCCCGATAAAAGGAACCGAGGGCGTTGATCGATTGATTATTCAGCAGGGTATGGCGGAAAAGGTCACAAAGAGTATTCCACTTGGTGTGTTTGGAGATGGAGACGATATTGCCAACGCTGTCGTGTTTCTGGCCGGGGAAACAGGCAAGTACATATCTGGAGCGGAGTTGGTAGTGGATGGGGGCGCTCAATGGAACCGCCGCTAGATGCCCAATAAGGATTTAGACAAGCACAAGGCCTCGTTTGGCCCCGCTATTGCCAGCTTGCGCCGGGGCCTGAAGCATCAAGACCGCTTGACGATGCAGTCAAGTGGTAAGTCAGCGCCTCTAGCTGGTATCTACTCAACCCTAATCTCTTTTGAATCTGCTGGCAAGGAGATCACCATGCCGTCTTCGGTAATAAGAGCGCCGTCGGGTAAACCACCGTTGAATGCCGCAATAGCCATGGCATTTCTTGGGGCAGGTACAAGGTGATATAAAGCGAGCAGTCCAATCTCCGCCTCAGTTGCCAGGCGCGCTAAATCTGCGGTGGATGCATGATAATCCTGAAGATCATGGAGCACGGTTGCAATTCGAGTATTGCCAGCGTTGCGGGACATAGCCTCCATACCTTGCACCAGCTGCAAAGCCATCGCGTCATGAATTACCACATCAGCGCCATCGGACAGTTCTACAATTTTTTCGGTCACCAGGCTATCGCCACTGATCACTACAGAGCGACCACCGTAATCCAACCGATAACCATAAGCCGGCTCAATCGGTGGATGAGAAACTTCGAACGCGGTGATCTGCAATCCATCTTCATTAACGATGACTTCTTCTCCTATTGTGCGAGCCTGTAAGATGCCAAGTTCTGGATCGAGTAGTTCTGCACCGTGATGAGCCACGCGGTAGCCTCTGTCCAATTCGTAAGTAATATTAAGGCCTTCAACAATACGGTCGACACCTTCTGGCCCAATAATTTGCAATGGCTTTGGTCGGCCTGCGACCCATGAATTTAAATTAAAATCGCCGATGTCGGATATATGATCAGAGTGGTAGTGGGTTACCAAAATACCGCGCATTTTGTTTAAAGGAATGCCGCTTAGTTGAGCTGTAGCAGCAGAACCAGAACCCGCATCGACAACATAGAGATGATCGGGCGTTTCTACCGCTACGCAAGCCTGAGCGCGACCCGGCGCTGGTAGGGGAGAGGACGTCCCGCACAGAGTTATCTTCAGCCCGTCAAAGGCTTGGTTTGCAGAGGGAGCGATCTGTGCTCCGGCAACTGCTGAATAAAATACCAGTCCGATAAAGCCTTTCTTGCCTACCGTTTTAATCATAGTTAATTGACCTTTAACGTCCCTTCTCCAGAGTTCTGCTTTGGTTCATCATTCGCGCCGGTTGCGGATTAACGTTACAGGCGCGCCCGAAAAGGCAGTCGCTTTCTGGCGAAATGCATGGCGCCCCGTTTGTAGGGAATAACGTGACGGGCTGTAGGCGAATATTATAACGGATACGTTAACTAATCGTTAGGCGGCTCGCTGACCAGGGCAGCCATTAACTCTTGCACCAGGCGAATATCAGAATCAGAGATATTCAGGTAGAAGTGATTCCCGCCTGGATCCGCCTCAAAAATAGTCTCACCGTCTTCCAAGACGGTAACTGTTCCTGACTCTGATATACCAAAGTAGTTCCGTTCCTCTCTTACTGCTAACAAAACACTTGTTAGATCCCAGGTGGGTCTTTCATGCGGTGTCGGAATATAAGCCTGATAGGATTCTGGAATCGGATGACGATCCAGATAATTAAAATCATTCTCTATACTGATTGCGGGATAGCGAATTGCTAATCCTACTTCGAAGCCACTCCAGTAAATTGGCGTCGGCCAATTCTCCGCCAAATATTGAGCGGAAGGAATATCTTGCACAACGTTGTATTCGAGATGAACTTGATCTCCAATGGGCGCAAAGGAGCCAGCCATAATTGAGATATGCTTGACCTTCTGCTCAACTAACTCTAAACCTGAAAGACTGGAATAATTATCTCTATCTGTTTGCAAGAGCTCGGCCAAATTAGTTGAGAACCCAACCTGTACAATCACCACTGAATTATCAGGCTGCCCAGCTAAGATCTCTCTTAAAAGTTGTACCGCCGAAGGCACAGGCTCCCCTATGTTTAAATCGTGGGGGTATAGGTATTCATCATCATCTCTCTCCAGAGTAACACCGGTAAACCTGCTTCTCTCGGGAGTAATATCGCTATCTGTGACACCTATGGGGATCGTACCTCTTCCATAGAATGTATTGATAGCATCCAGATAAGGGGCGACCTCATCGTGATCTTTAGTTGCTGTTATCGCCAACAGTTCACTTTCGCCCCGATTTTGTAGTGAATGTAACATTGCCAAGGCAAGAGCATCGTCCACATCGTTTCCCATGTCAGTGTCATAAATAATCTTAACGGGATCGGCTAAGACGACAGCAGAGAGAATTAGCGGTGCAATGGCAAGAAAATTAGAAATTCTGATCATTTCTTGGATCCAGCAATTAGTTAGATGGAAGCTCTTCAGCGCCATAGATGGTAATACCATCCAGAAAAACGTTGGCGTCTTCGGACGGATTGAGGATATTTACTTCAACACTATGTTCTCCGTCAGGAAGGGCATACTTCCAAAACAAATAAAAGCGCCGCGTAACAAAATCAGTGGGCCAGGTTGCGGTTTCAATAAGTTCTCCGTCTACACGGAGTTCTGCTTCGAACACATAGTTTTCGTCATTCGTTGATTGCGCAGCCCCCATGACGGCGAAGCCAACGCCGTGAAAGTCAAAACTGTAAGAATTTCCCATCTCAAAAATTTGGCGGTCGCTGCCGTTGCCAATACCTAATTGTCTCCTTTCCTTAGCGAAATGACCGGCAAAGGACTCTTCAAAAGGAACCACTTCCGGCGTTTGTACCGGTATAGTCACGCTTTCAGTACTTACCAGGCCTCCTTCTCTGCGGATCATTTGCAATGCGTGATCAAAGGACATTTGATAAGCGTCATTAAGTGAAATGGTAGTGTACGCGAAGTCCATATTTTCAATGTCATCTAGCCCCTGCTTCCAGTAGTCCGGAATTCCTTCATATCCGTAGATTGCCCCAAGAATGCCTGCTGCTGATCCGGGATTACAATCTGCATCATCACCTGCTCTTGCAGCTATCTCCATGGTCTTTCCGAAGTCACCATCACCATAAAGTAAACCGAGAACTACCCACGCCGCGTTAATCTTCGCGTCGATATTAAAGTCACTCATTAAGCCTCGGGGCCCTAAATCAGTGAAAGCCCATTCTTGGTTTATACGTTCCCAGGCATAGTTCCAGTCGTCTGGATTTTCATTGTGGAGTGCAATCACATCATCAATGATCTTATGGAAGTCGCTCCGCTCAGGGATCACGTCAATTGCGGTTTGAACAATGGCTTCAATGTCATTTTCAACGAATGCTGTTGAATACATTGCAGCTATGAAAACGCCGCCGTACCAGCCATCACCGTAATTCATGATATGACCGATTTTGTCACTGATTTCAATTGAGGAATTCACCATCCCGGGAGCCATTAGTCCGGCGAAGTCCGCTTCAATCTGAAAATCGATGTCGTCAGCAGCGGGGTTATTCAACCAATGGCCTGATTCTGGAGGTGCGAGTCCGTTTAACACGTTGTATCGTGCTATTTGATTAGCGAACCAGAGACTGTATTCAGCTTCGGCAAATGAATTCGCAAAAGATTGTACAGGCGCATCCAAACCCTCATCTTCAAAAACCTGCACAAATGCAAGATCCATATAGATGTCATCGTAGGCACCAGGGCTATCAGTCATGGTTTTCAGTAAGTAACCGTCATACCAGGGAATCTCACGTTCTTCCGGGACACGGGCACTGTTGAATCGAAATTCGACTGGGAATCCGTAAGTAACGCCAATTGTTTGTGCAGCCCAGGCGCCTTTGATTTTATCGCGCAACGTGGCTGTTGGCATGGTAACGGTTTCTTGACTCGTCGCGTTAATTGAAAATAGCAGTAACGAAATCACTAAAAGAGTGAGTTGTAATATCTTTGTACAATACCTAGTCATTATGATTCTTCTTGTTGTCGTTGAGCATTTCTTGCAGTAGCTTAAGTTAACAGTCGATACTAATTAGATATGTTCGGTGATTTCAAGGAAATTCGGGCCGATAATTGTAATTGGAAGCAGTAGTCCCGATATGGTGGCTACTGCGCCTATTTCTGCCGCAGAGGAATCAGTGATGGGCGGCAGTTTCTTTGTTTCAGCGGAAGGCAAAGGAGGCAACCAGGCAGTAGCGGCAGCGACACTAGGGGCCGGGGTGAAAGACGCAATGCCGTTTGCTTATGGAGTAGAATTTTAGGTATTTCCTAAAGGTGAGCGGAATTGCTAATCAACATGTTACTCTTGACCTTTGCGTTCTAGGACTGGGGCTAAAATGAAAAAAATAATTGTGGTGTTTCTATTAGCTGGACTGCTATCGAGCTGCGGCCCTTCAGAGTTAACTACCGAGCCGAGTGATTATGGAAATGCTAGCGAGATACCTACAGTTGCGCTGGTAATGAAATCTCTAGCTAATGAGTTTTTTGTCAATATGGCAGCGGGCGCGGAAGCTCATCATGCTGAGAACTCTCAGAATTACGAATTGATAGTTAATGGTATTCGCAATGAAACTGATCTGGCGCAGCAAGTTGCACTAATAGATCAGATGATTAGCTCTGGCGTGGACGCCATCGTCGTCGCTCCGGCAGATTCTAGAGCATTAGTTCCCGCATTGGCTCGTGCCGATTCTGCAGGTATTGTCATTATCAATATCGATAATCGCCTCGAGCCTGAGACACTAGCTGAGTACGATTTGCGAATACCTTTTATAGGTCCAAGCAATTTGACTGGGGCGAAGATGGTTGGTGACTTTGCGTTGCAAGGACTGGCGAGCGATAGCGAAGTTGCAATTCTTGAAGGTGTTACGTCTGCGATTAATTCCATGCAACGTCGTACTGGATTAGAGCAAGCAGTTGCCGAAGCTGGCATGGAAGTCGTCACCCTGCAAAGCGGTGAGTGGGATCAGACTAAGGCCGCTCAGGTTACTTCGGCAATACTCTCTCAGTTTCCAGAACTCGACGTCATTCTTGCTGCAAATGACAGCATGGCGCTGGGCGCGGCTTCGGCAGTCGCCCTGGCTGCACTAGACCATGACATTACAATTGCCGGTTTCGATAACATCAAGGCGATTCACCCCCTTATCGAATCTGGCGCGGTTGTAGCAACCGTCGATCAGTTTGGCGATCACCTTGCAGTGTTTGGTATCGAATATGCGCTGGAGGTGTTGGCTACCGGCGTGGTTCCTCAGGATCGTGAAACACCCTTGGAGCTAATTACTGCTCAATCCCTTCAGACTAATTGAAAAGAAATCAACGTGACTGCCCGAATCCGTATTGAAGGGCTCTGTAAGAGTTTTGCTGCCCCGGTCCTGAAGGGAGTAGAACTCGAGATAATGCCTGGCAGTATTCATGGCCTGGTGGGCGAGAACGGCGCCGGGAAATCCACGCTCATCAATATCATTAGCGGTCTGCTTGCTGCAGATTCCGGCACACTGGAACTCAACGGCCAGATCTACAGTGTCCCAAGCAGGCGTGAAGCGCTACAGAAGGGAATAGCACTGGCGGCCCAAGAACTAAGCCTGATTGACACTCTTACTGTTGCTGAAAATATTTTCCTTTCAGCGCTTCCGCAAAATTCTATGACTGTTGATCGTGCCAGGCTGGGAAAGCATGCAGAGGAATTGATGGAACAGGTAGGTCTGAACGCCATGTCCGCGCAAACTCCACTTTCGAATTTAACCCTGGCGGACAAACAACTCGTCGAACTTGCAAAGGCGCTGTCCATGTCGGCTGAGAATTGCCAGTTACTGATCCTGGATGAACCTACTTCTGCTCTGACTGCGCCCCAGGCGGAGCAAATACATCAGATTATCAGGGAACGCGTCGCGAATGGCTTGAGTATCATTTATGTGTCCCACCGGCTAGATGATGTGCTGTCAGTTTGTGATGACGTCTCAGTATTACGTGATGGAATTATCGTTTCGACTGCGCCTACTACTTCTCAAACGGTTGATGATCTTATCACTGACATGTGCGGTCAGGATTTGCTTGAACATAGCGAGTGCAGTCTTCGGCAAGCCGGAGACCTGCGCCTCAAAGTGGAGCAATTATCCAGCGCTATCTTCCCACAGCCCGTCTCATTTAATTGTCGCCGCGGTGAAATATTGGGTCTTGCTGGCTTGGCTGGCGCTGGTCGTTCGGAGTTGTTGCACACAATTTTTGGTCTGGCTCCGGATCGCCAAGGGCGGGTGGTGTTGTTAAACGAAGGCGCAGAAGTCGAAGTGCGATCACCGAGCGAGGGGTTGAAATTGGGTATGGCATTGATCGCCGAAGATCGCAAGACTCAGGGAAACTTTGCTGATAAACCTGTCTCTTTAAATATCACCATCGCGGGCTTAGGCAAGCTCGGTGCTGCGCTGGCATTCCTACTGCCCCGTCGTGAGCAGCGTATCAGCGAAGAATTGATTGATCGGCTGCAAATTAAATGTGAAGGCCCCCACCAATCCATTGACCGGCTCAGCGGTGGTAACCAGCAGAAAGCTCTGATTGCCCGGTGGTTGCAAACCGAATCTGATGTCTGGTTGCTGGATGAGCCTACCCGAGGGGTAGATGTGGCGTCGAAGCTGGCTATTCATGCGAAATTGCGAGAACTTAGAGATCTGGGTGCATGCCTACTCATCGTCTCCAGTGAGCTGGAGGAGTTGACTGCGCTTAGCGATCGAATTCTGGTCTTGTCGAATCGCAAAGCGGTAGCGACATTTGAGCGTGGGCAGTGGAGTAACGAGCAGTTGTTGGTGGAAATGTTCAGTGCACACCGGGGTCAGCGGGTAGTCAATCACTGAGGACGTTGTGTTGGAAAACAATGAAGATCTCAATTAATCGAAGCAATTTGCTCAGCCGGATTAGTCTCATATTCGAGGAGCTGTTTATTGTTCTCGCGCTGTTGATGCTGGTTGTGATTTTTTCATTAACTACAGATAACTTTTTCACAACCAGAACACTGACCGCCATTCTGACTCAGCTACCGGGACTGACTATTGTTACT
>JASMER010000149.1 GCA_030752195.1 Gammaproteobacteria bacterium | reverse complement strand
TTGGGCATAGGCAATGTTTTCATCTAGAAACAAATCAAGGTCTCCGACCGGAAGATAGGTTGGTGGTAGGCCGGACAAATCTGTTGCGCGTGCCGCCGCCGCGTAAATCGGAATGTCTTTTCGCCCGTATAAATCGCCCAAATAGCTCTGCCAGCCGAACAGATTGGCCGCCCGCGTCCATACCAGCGTGTCGGCAAGTGTGTCAGATGTCTCGGCGACATTGCGATCATCAATCATCGGGTAAAGCAGAAGTTGGCCGAGAACGGAAAATGCGCCACGGTCACGCACCAGCAGTCCCAGGCCCGCGCACAGGCCGCCACCTGCGCTCACCCCGCCAATGATTATTTTATCGGTGTCGAGATTAAGGGCACCAGCGTTTCCGACCAGATGCGCGAGGCCTTCGTAGCAGTCTTCCAAAGGGCCGGGATAGGGCGTTTCGGGTGCCAGCCGATATTCGACCGACACCGCAAACATTCCAAGTTCGCTCGCCGCGCGCAAGGTAAATGCATCACCCTGACGGGCTGAGCCCAGCACATAGCCTCCGCCATGCATCCAGTAAAAAACAGGCAGAGGATCACAGACATTCGCCGGACGGCAGATACGCAAATTAATAATATGCCCATCGCGAGAGGCAGTAGACAATGTTTCCTGCACAATGCCTTCCGGCACGCCAAGCTGGGCGACCAGCGCATCGTCGCGCGCTTCCGAGGCGCGACGAACGTTTTCCAGGTCTGTTGCTACGTCAAAACCGCCACTGGCCTGAGCCAGACGTTCCAGACCAGCTAACAGATCGGGGTCGATATATGACTGCTTATTCACTTATCTTACTCAAACAGTAACTTAGGCCGAAATCCTGACTATGAGTCAAAGTATTTTCGAAATCGGGACGTCTAATATTTAAAGTTTTATCCTTCGCCTTGCTCTGCACCAAATTAACAGGAAAAACTCACTTGACATTGAGAATCATTATCATTATCAACTGATACGCAATTAATAATTATTTGCAAAAGCTGAAGGGATTAATATGAATTATTTATTAAAGGGAGTTTCACTCCTAGCTATAGCTTCACTTGGCGTTTCGCCGAGTTTGGCAGATGGCCATGACGACAAGGCAACCGATGAGGTGGTTGTTGAGGGCAAAGTCCTGTATTCAGATCAGGTTAACGCGCTAAAAACACCAACCCCTATCGTGGACGTGCCACAGAGTGCACAAATCACGACCGGCGCAGAAATTTTTGATCGAGGCTTTGATGAAATCGGCGACATCATAAGGTACACACCGGGGGTAAATACCTCTCAGGGTGAAGGACATCGGGATGCAATCGTCATCAGGGGTATCCGTTCAACTGCGGACTTCTTCGTCGACGGTGTGAGAGATGATGTTCAATACTACCGTTCATTATACAATCTCGATCAAGTTGAAGTTTTGCGAGGACCTAATTCGTTGCTCTTCGGTCGCGGCGGCACTGGTGGTGTAATAAATCGCGTCACCAAAAAAGCCAACATTGGTGAAGAATTCGGAAGCTTTGGTGTAACCGGGGATTCTTTCTCTCAGTCTTACGGCTCCTTCGATTACAATTTTAATCTTGGACCTAACTCCGCTCTTCGGTTTAACGCACATGCTGACAAAATAGACGGAGACCGTGACTTTATGGACGGGGATCGTTTTGGATTCAATCCCACGTTGCGTGTGAAATTATCGCCTAGAACTACGATGGATATCTCTTATGAGAACGTTGACCATGAACGGTTTATCGACCGTGGCATTCCGACCGGCGACAATGGTGCTCCGAAAGAGGCACTCAGTGATGTCGTGTTCGGCACGAAGTCGACTAACTTTCATACTGTTGAGGCAGATATCTTCAAGGTGAATTTCGAGAGTGAATTGTCTGATACTCTCAAATCAAATTTCGTTTTGTCGCATAGCCAGTTTGATAAAGTTTATCAAAATCTTTATGCAAACGGCTATTCTGAATCTGACAACGAAGTACAACTCAAAGGATATTTGGATCCAACTGGGCGGGATAGCTTGATTGCGTCTTATAGCCTTATTAAAGAGCTTGGCAATCACACACTGCTCGTAGGCGCTGAATATGTTGACCAGGAAAACACAAACCATCGTTACAGATCTAACTTTGTTAATAGTGTTTTCGGCGCTCAACAAGAAACGGCTTGGTTTGATATTACAAGATCAGGTGTATTCAATGCTGGTTCAGCAGCTGCTGGAGGGGCAAAAACCGCTAATACTTTTGTCGAGTTTACCTCTCGCCTTAAGACCAAAACAGAGACTGATATTGAGGTAAATTCGATTTACTTCCAAGACCAATGGGATGTTACCGATAACTTGATCATCACTCTTGGTGGTAGATTCGATGAGTTTGACATCACTCTCAGGGACCTGGTAGCTAATGAGACACGTGTAGCAGATATTGAGGAGTTTGGACCTAGAGGCGGTATTGTCTTCAAACCAAGTTCAAACAGTTCTCTATATGCGAGTTACAGTGAGGCCTTCCTTCCTCGGTCGGGAGAACAGTTCAAAGCTATGAGTGACTCCGCAGCGATTACTGACCCAGACGAATTTGAAAATTCTGAAATTGGTTACAAATATGACGACGGAAATACAATATTTTCAGTCGCTTATTTCGAGCTTGAGTCGACACGCTTCGAAAGAGCTAACCTGGCGTCTGACCAGACCGAAGAGCGTGACATGGATGTTGACGGATATGAGATTGCATATAGTGGCAAGCTGACCGATAGCCTGTCTTTGGCTGCGACTTACAGTAACGTCGACGGAAAGAATGGAGCAGCTGATGCTCGTGAAATTCCAGAGCAAACTTGGACATTATGGATGGACTATCAAGCCAGCCCTCGCCTGAGCTATGGCTTAGGTGTTACCCATCAGGGTGAGTCACTCATTTCGGATGGCAGCTCTAGAAAGTTGCCCGAGTATGAGAGAATAGATTTCTCGCTTAACTATGATGTGCGGGATGATCTAACGCTTCAATTCTTTATCGAAAATTTGGCGGACGAAGATTACTACCCACATTCACACGGCAGCCATCAGGTTACCGTTGGAGAGCCCGTCAATGCCAAGTTAGGCTTCTATAAGAAGTTCTAACGGTCTCTCTCCGAGTGGTCAGAGACCTCCCCTCTTTGACTAGGAAAGACTGCCGTGCCGGGTTTTACTCCCCCGGCACGGTTTTTCTTTTGGCTGAAGGTATCTGCCTATTGAGTGAGAATAAGGCCAGCGGCGCGACACGGTGACACATAGGGGTTTGGGCCTGGCGGGTCTAGTTTGCCCTCACCAAAAGAAATCGGAGTTATAGCCACTGTTTGAGGGGAAATAAGGAGCCACTGATGACTGATGAACAACAGCCAGTCTCGGAAGAGCCGACACGCCGCGACTTTCTGTATTTGGCGACAGGTGCCTTCGCTGCAGTGGGTGCGGCTAATGTGGTCTGGCCGCTAATTGATCAGATGAACCCAGACGCTTCCGTCAAAGCACTGGCGTCAATTGAGATTGATCTGTCTGCTATAGATATAGGACAAAGCATCACCGTGTCATGGCGCGGTAAGCCAGTATTTATCCGGCGGCGCACACAGGGTGAGATTGCCGAAGCGCGCAGCGTTGCCTTTGACGCTTTGCCCGACCCGCAAGGCGACGAGACCCGCGTCACCAAAGAAGAATGGCTTGTAATGGTCGGCATCTGCACACATTTGGGTTGCGTGCCGCTTGGTCAATCAGGCGATTTTAACGGTTGGTTCTGCCCTTGCCATGGCTCGCATTACGATACGTCAGGTCGCATTCGCAAAGGGCCCGCCCCGAAAAATCTTGAAATTCCGCCATATGAATTTGTTGGCGATACACGCATCAAAATCGGATAGGACTGTTTTATGAGTGGAGAGAGCACATATAAACCTGGTAATGGCTTCGCCCGTTGGATGGATTCGCGCCTGCCCATCATGCGGCTAGTGCATGACAATATTACGGATTATCCGACGCCGAAAAACATCAATTATTGGTGGACTTTTGGCGGTATTTTGACCTTCTGTCTGGTTACACAAATCGTTACCGGCATTATTCTCGCCATGCACTACACACCGCATGTCGACCATGCCTTCAATTCGGTCGAACACATTATGCGGAACGTGAATTATGGCTGGCTCATCCGCTATATCCACTCGAATGGTGCGTCGATGTTCTTCCTCGCCGTTTACATTCATATTTTCCGCGGCATGTATTACGGCTCCTATAAAGCCCCGCGAGAAGTACTCTGGATTTTGGGCGTCATTATCTATCTGTTGATGATAGCTGCCGCTTTCTTGGGTTACATGCTCCCTTGGGGGCAGATGAGCTTGTGGGGCGCAACGGTTATAACCAACCTCTTTGGAGCTATCCCAGTAGTAGGTGACAGTTTAGCTATCTGGCTGTGGGGTGGGTTCTCGGTCGATAATCCGACGCTCAA
>JASMER010000148.1 GCA_030752195.1 Gammaproteobacteria bacterium | reverse complement strand
TGACCGCCTTCATCTCCCCGGCTGCCGTGGGTACTGATATTACTGTCAGGCGTCTCTACCACTGAGGCCCACTTTCTCGAAGCCATCCATAGCTTGCCGTCTGGCGAGGTATAGGAAGCGTCGTAATTGACGAGATATTCGCCCGCCTCAGAAAAGCTGAAGGCCTGCTCATCGGTTGAATAGTAGCCAAAGCGGTTCGCATCACCGCTGAATGTTTTACCGACCATTGCCTCGGTAGAGGATTTGGGAAAGTGTGAAATCGATACTGTCACTTCAGCGGGTACGCCGGGCTGTAAAATCACCGTTGGCGAGTAAGTGTCATTCACCTCGAAGGGTGTTCCCGGAAAAACGCCCGTCTCTATGTCCATCAGCTCAGCGATGTAAACTGAGTAGGAGCCGCTGAGCTTCAGTTCCTGACCGAAGATGTCCGTCACGAAGCCGTCCAGTGTGATCCGGTATTCACCGTACTCATCCAGAGTGAGCGCAAAATCCTCCGAATAGGTGGTCAGGCCATACACCATGTCGGTGTTGTTGCTGTTCCTAAACAGTCCTTCGCCCAGATCTGAGGTGGCTTGTTGAACATAGGCGCCTCTGATCATGTGTGGACCCACAGCGAGCTGCGTTCCATCGGGCGATTTAATGCTGGCCCTTAGCTGGCCGGTTGGAAACTCCAGTGGCAGCTTTGGTGAGTTTAGCCACTCCTTGTTGCTGAACGCTGTCAAAGGGATAAAGGGCTCAATGTTGTACTTTTTGACTGAGCCATCGCTGCGGGTCGATTTTGGCAGAATCAACTTGTCAGCGTTTGTGATCCAGTGACCGGAAAATCCGAACTTCCCGACATCTTCATTGGCTATGGTGCCCCTCGCGCCGTTGCTGACTTCATTTAACAGAATCGCACTGTACAGCCGGGGCGTTTGTACCTCGCCGATTGTGATCCGCGCCGCACCATGGGTCTCTGTTAAATGAAAGGAAGGCTCGCCGTACACATCCTCATAAAACAGTCGCTCTGAAGTCAGGCCCGAAACCCAGGGATTCATGCTCCACCCCTGGCCGGTCAAGATGAGCTGATAGATGCCATCGGGTGCCTCGTCAGGAACTGTATAATCCAGACTCCATTCTGCCTGTCCATGGCCGGTGCCTATTGTTTGGTAATTTGACAGCGAGAATTGACCAATAATGATCGCCTCAGCTTCCTGACTGGATGCTCTTTCGATTGGCAATCCGGTGACGGTCACATCACTTGCTGAGTATTGAGGCTGTGCGGCTTTTTGCTCTCCATGGGCATTAATTAGAAGCTCGAGCATGGCTGTTCCACCGCCGAGGGAGGGAACTGCGCCAAACTCAAGATTTCTCGAATAAATATCGACGGTGCCACTCAGAGTGCCCGAGCGGCCTGCTTGCCAGTCAGTCGCGTCTAATGTCCCGGTTAACCAGGCGACACCGGGGTCTCTGCCGCCCATGAACTCGAGGTTATTCATGCCATTCTGGCTGCTCCCGTTCAGTCGTTGACCTGTTGAAATAGCAAGAGCTGGGTCTGCTAATGGGACATGAATTACCGTTCCGGCTTGTCTGCTGCTGAAGTGGTTGTAACTCTGCGAGTGGCGGTCCTGGCTGACCTGCAGTGCAGCCCCAGGTGGGGCTAGGAATCTCACCGAAAAGCTGCCGTCAGCGTCCGAAACGCCAGACCCTGTTTGTCCGGTCTGCAGATTGACCAGACCGACTCTGACTAGTGGCTCTGCAGCGCCGGGTGCGCCTTCAACGAGTGAAAGGTGCGAGCCTTCCAAGGGTTGAACGGTGATCAAGTCGGCGCGTGGAGGTGAGCTCGGAAATCTGGATGTTGAAGATTGTGCCGGGCCTATTTCGATTCCTGATACAGAGTTGCTACGTGCATCGATGCCGACAGAACTGATGAAATACATTTCCTCCGGGCTCGGATAGGTACTGGAGGTCACAACAATCCGATAGCGTCCGGCAGGCAGCTGCTCGGAAAAGGTGTGCGCCCGGGGATTACCCGTTCCGATACCCCGGATAAGATCAACACCATTGTCTAAATTTGAAAAAACGAGCAGAGCATTCCCGGTGTACGGAAATTCTGCTGTGCCGCTCAGCGTAATTTCTTTGCTTAGACTGACCTTGTAGAGTCGGTCAGCATCGTCGAAACCACACCGCTCCATCGATCGGAAAGCATTATTGCTGTCGTCCACATATCTCAAAGAAAGACAGGAGTCTTCAAGGACCAGAGTACCCGAAGCGTTTGTGGTGTACTGCTCATTGCCGTCAACAAGCGTCACATTTGGCAGGATGCTACCGTCAAGGTGCACTTCGACAATAGCCGAATTTGCAGTCTGGGCAGTCATCAACAGGCCCGTCAGGGCTATGGTCCAGCACGCCTTGCTGATCATTGTGTGAAGTTCTTTCCCCTCGGGATTCGATATGCGATCACCGACTTGAGTTGGTCTTAATGATACGTCAGTCGTCCTCGCCTGCTCAATGTCCGGTAGTCCCTGCATCTCTCGATGTGCCAGTGAGACTAACTGAGCAGGCTACGCATAACACAAGGTTTCGAGGATATCGCCAAAGCAGTCCCGCAGATTTGTTATTATCTGTTAATCAAGACAAAGAGGGTCTATCTCATGCGTCACTATTTTGTCGTAAAACTTTTTCTTACAGGGTTTTGCTTCTCTGCACTGACAATCTCATTATGGCTTGTAGCGCAACCGGCGACCTATCTGCCTCAGGGGCTTCAAACGGTTGAGCGCGTGCCGGATGACATACTTCCGGAAACCATGGCAAGGCTGCCCCAGGTCAGTCGGGACTCTCTTGACGCCGCTGGCCAGCGAGCCTTTGACACCTATGTGCGGCCGGGTACAGGCTATGAAAACGGACCGAGAGGGCCAGTCGCGATGTGGTTGCACAGCCCGGTACTGGCAGAAGCAATATTCGATGTTCGCCAGCGTGTGAGATACGGGACGAAAAAGGGTCAGCGCCTTACAGAGTTGATTATTTTATCAACTGCGCGCGAAATTGATCATCAGTATGAGTGGTCTGCTCATGAGCCGCTTGCTCAGGCTGCTGGTCTTGAGCAGGAAATTATCGAGGTAATCAAATACCGAAGGAATCTCGGTGGGCTATCTACTATAGCAGGATTGGGGGCGACGGAGAGACTGCTCATTCAGTTCACCCGGGAACTTGTGAGTGAGGAAAAAGTCAGCTCACAAACTTACGCGCAGGCCATTGAGCAGTTCGGAAGCGAGGGTCTGATGGATATCGTCGGTCTGATTGGCTACTACAACTTCGTGGCGATGACGCTGAAAGCCTTCGATGTTCAGCGACCAATTGGAACCGAATTGCTGTTGCCTATGTCTGTCGAGTAAAAACATCAGCTAAAGACCGGATCATGACCAGGCGCTGCTGGCTTGTAAGTCGTCAAGCTCCACCGGTCTGTATTTTTCCAGCAAAGCCCAGATGATAGCCATAGATTCGACATCCACCGTTCCAGAGAAATCGTCCGGGCGAAAGTGCAACTGCATGGCGCGCATGGCATATTGTGTTGCACGATCATAAATGCCGGAGAGTTCGACCTTGTAACCGAGACGATTGAGCGCGCTCTGGACGGTTTGCAGAGGCGGTGGCTCGCTGGAAAAGCGCTGTTCATATTTGGCTTTGGTGTCTGAATCGTACCAGGCGCCTATGCCTGCTTCATAGAGCTGGCGCCAGGGGAACGCAGGCCCAGGGTCAGATTTTCTCAGTATTGCTATGTCTGAGTGCCCCACCACGTCAATAGGGTCGATGGATGGGAATCTGTCCAGAATTTCTAAGATGAGTTCAATGAGCAGCGCAATCTGATCGTCATCATAGCTCGGAAACTCGCACTCAAAGTCATCCGGTGCCGTTTCTTCAATCGGGTTGTTTGTTCCAGTGCACTTGAATTCATTGACCACCTCGATGCCGATGGATCTGTCGTTAAGTGCGCTCTCACCTGCCCAGAAGCTGACTCCTGCGTGCCAGGCTCTGTCAAGCTCGGGGACCAGTTGATAGACCTTCAGCTTGCTTCGGGGGTAAGTCGGATCGAACGGAGCGGGCACAAGGTAATGCGAGCTCACCGGATTCGCAGTAGGTTGAGTTAAGAGCCTCAGGGACTCGGCAAAGTCTTCAGAAGTGGCGTGGATCACTAAATAGTCGACCCGGCTGTTGTAATTGGCCGAGGGCATTACGACGAGGTTGCTGCAGGCAGCCGAAAAAGCGCAGATGCAGGCTATCGCCGCCCGTATTATCCGACCGGTCATCGGTTGGCTCAAACTGGAAAAACTCGCGTTTCTGACTAATTGTATTGCCATTGTTAAACTCTTAAGCTGCTTGGGGCGGTGCTCAGCAGGCTCTCTGAATAATCGTTCTCCTTGATGGGCCAGTGCAGCAGGGCTGCGACTATTCCGAGGAATATACCGGCATACCAGATACCATTGTAAGATCCGTAGTGTTCATACAGCCAGGCGCCAAGCCAGACCCCGCTGAAACTTCCGAGCTGAT
>JASMER010000147.1 GCA_030752195.1 Gammaproteobacteria bacterium | reverse complement strand
GGCCAGATGCTGGTATCGCTCTGGGTTGCCGCTCCACGCGATCGCTATTTCAACAAAACCAATTCCATTAGACTCAAATGTCTTCCTAAGAAGTTGCTGCAGTTCGCGCTCACTCAGTTCGGGGAAACAAAGCCGCAGGTTTGTCTCACAAATATGTCGCCTGCCCCGAGCGAAATGAAAAGCCAGCATACCCAGCAGCTTTCCTATCCCGAGCTGGATGGCAAAAGGGAGCCGAGCGGTAAGCCACATGCCGCCTATGCCAAGCCAGGTTGGCCAGTAGCGGGGATGTAAAAACGAGCGCATTTGTACATATTGTCGACGAGAATTGGGCATTGAGCAGAGCCAGATTTTATGTAGCGTTAGTGACTAGAGATATTGTATCAAAGCTGGCTGGACAGCTCAGATTTGAGCACAGCTTGTGTCCTTTTTGCAGTAATTTAGAAGCGACAGGGTGCAGAATTCCTATGGTATTATTCTTAATCGGCGCTCCTTATTTTTTCAGGCTAATTTCATGAAACTGGAAATGCCCTCTTTCCAAGAAGCACGGATATTGGTAGTTGGCGATGTCATGCTTGATCGCTACTGGCATGGCAGTGCGTCCCGAATTTCGCCGGAAGCGCCGGTACCCGTCGTCAGGGTTGCCAATCAGGAAGACCGCCCCGGAGGGGCTGGCAACGTTGCCCTCAACATCTCCGCTTTGGGAAGCGCGACGCGTCTTGTTGGAATAGTGGGGGATGATGAGCCGGGAGCAGAGTTAGCGTCGCGGCTGACCGCTGCAGGTGTTCTTTGCGATTTTTTCAAATGTGGCGGCAAACCGACCATCACAAAACTCAGAGTCATCAGCCAACACCAACAGCTCATCAGGGCGGATTTTGAACAGTCTTTCGCTAAACAGGACAGCTTTGGCCTTCTCGATAAGGCTAAGAACCATGTTGACGGAGCTCGGGCGATGGTGCTGTCCGACTATGCTAAGGGAGCACTGCAAGACATTGAGTCCCTGATAAGCCTCGGCCGGAAGCAACGGATACCGGTTGTTGTCGATCCTAAAGGGAAAAATTTTGACAAGTACCGGGGGGCGACACTGATTACGCCAAATTTCGACGAGTTTGAAGCGGTGGTAGGCCGGTGTGCTAACGAAGTTGATTTGGTAAACAAGGGGTCCGAGCTTGTCGAAAGGCTTGAGCTGGAGGCAGTATTGGTAACGCGAGGGGAACAAGGGATGACCCTAATCCGCCCGGGTTCGCCGGAGCTACATCTGCCGGCGAAGGCTCAGGAAGTCTTCGATGTTACCGGCGCAGGGGACACAGTGATTTCAGTGCTGGCGGCTTCGCTTGCTGCCGGAATTGCACTGGCTGATGCAACAGCCATGGCCAACCTTGCCGCGGGTCTTGTAGTCGGCAAATTGGGTACTGCAGCCATCAGTGGCCCAGAACTCCGCCGGGCAGTTTTGGTAGAACAGGACTCAGGGCGGGGAGTAATGACTTCTGAACAGCTTGCTATTACCGTTCAGGATGCGAGAGCCCACGGGGAAAAAATCGTTTTCACCAATGGGTGTTTTGACATCATCCATGCCGGCCATGTCGGTTATCTTAACGAGGCGAAAAAGCTAGGCGACAAATTGGTGGTGGCGATTAATGATGATAATTCTGTGCGTCGTCTAAAAGGCGTGGGTCGCCCAATTAATCCTGTAGAACGTCGGATGGCCGTGCTTGCCGGTCTTGAGGCGGTCGACTGGGTGGTGAGCTTCAAGGAAGACACGCCAGAAGCTTTGCTCGAATCGCTGCGGCCTGAAGTGCTGGTCAAAGGCGGGGATTACGGGATTGATCAAGTGGTTGGTGGCGACTTCGTTAGATCTTATGGCGGTGACGTCAAGGTGTTAGAGTTCCTCGATAACTGCTCAACTTCCGACATCGTTGACAAAATCACCCGGGCGCAGGATTAGAGGGGTTTTTTGCTTGAAAACTTGCCGCTGCGCTAGCGTTACTGCGAAGATGAACCGGGTTGATCGTGCCGACAACGACGCTGCTGACGCCCGCCTTGCTCAGCACGAATTCCAATGCTAATTCGTTCCCTCCTGGCTCACTCGCAGTGTGTCCGCTGTTTAGAGCTTTCTTTACGATAATGGCCTTGCCGATGCGTTGGGCCAGATCAATCACCGGGCTTTCCTTGGTGTGGCTTGAATTGTAAGTCACCATTGCAATGTCACTCAGTGCCAGAGTGCGCTTCCCCCCCTCAACTGATTTGGTAGACATGCCCACTGCTCTGATCAGGCCTTCTTCCTTCATTCGCATCAGAGACTCAAGACAATCTGTGTTTTCCAATATGTGGAGATCGTTTCCATCAGAGTGGATTAGAACTAGATCCAGATAGTCGGTTTTTAGCCTGCGTAAGCTGCGCTCTACGCTGTCCCGGGTATGAGCGCCAGAGAAGTCAAAGTGCGACTTACCGGCGCTGAACTCCTCTCCCACTTTTGTGCCGATGACCCAGTCCTGACGGTCCGGCAACAACTTTCCGATTTTTTCCTCACTTGCCCCATAAGCTGGAGCGGTATCGATTAAATTGATACCAAGCGTTCTTGCTTCTCTAAACAAAGCAAGAATTTCATGGTCGGGAGGCAGCTTAAACCGATTGGGGTACTTCAGGCCTTGGTCACGACCGATCTTTACCGTGCCTAAACCAAGAGGCGATACCTTGATGCCTGTGTTCCCCAGTGGTCTTGGCGACAAGGGGGTCACGCTGATTTCTCCAGGTTCCAGTGGGAATCTCCCAGGCGCGCCGGCTCAAAGTCCGCTTCTGAAATCCAGTCTCCGGCCTCAGTTGATGGGCTGATTTTATCCGCTTTCAGACTTTGTAGAATTTGCTCTGCCAGTGCAGGCGTAAGGGTCAGTTTGGTAGGCCAAGCAACTATCATGTTCTTGTCTTGCAAAAAATAGGCATTATCGGGACGATGATTGTCGTTAATATTCGCTTCGGCCCGGTTGATCGTAAAGCATCTCCATTCAGCAGAGGCACAGTCCAGCCAGGGAAACTCCTTGCTGATTGCATATTTCGCCGCTGTGATCTGTTGGTTCTCAGATTTGCCTACACCACTTTCGGCAATTTCCCCTCCCAGATACCAGACAGTATCACCCTTAACATCCTGATGGGACGTGACGGTCAGTTTCGGACTGAGACTGAAACTATCGCCTATGCAGTGCACATATATTTGTGGCAGGTCTCTTTGTTTGAAGTACACCATATTGAGGGGCCGCGTTTGTGTTTCAGCTTTCAAAAGCCTGGCTGCCTTGACAAGTGATTCGTTGCCCTCTCCGGCGGTGAAAATAAAGCGTTTAGCGCTCAAAGAAATGTTGCGGCCGTGATAAGTAAAAACTGCGACTCTGTCCCCCTTTTGGTCGCTGATTTCGAAGCTTACGCCCGAATCTGGCAAGGAGAAAATAGCGCCTTTCTGTTTCGACGCGAGAGTTTCGACCAAGCTTTCGCTGTCGACAACAAAGTCGGGCAGCTGATACAGGCTTCCCCTTACGGAAGCGTTTTGAAAGAAGGGTGGATAACTGCCGGGTGCGACTGCCTCTACGCGTCCACGCAGGCTTTTGCTGCCTAAAAATGTTTTTAATCTTGAGCGCAGGCTGCCGCTCGACCACATGTAATAATGATCACTCAGAACTCGGGTGCCACGCAGGTCCATTTCGCCACTACCATCCAGGCAGGCCCGCCATCGAGAGGGCATATCCGCGATCGCTTGCGCTGCGCTGCTCAGCGTGCCTTGAAGGGCATACTTCAGTCCGCCATGAATGATCCCCTGCGAAGCCAGAGTCTGACCTCCGCCCAGTGATCCCTTTTCAAACAGGATTGCTTGATAACCAGCGCTGCGTACAGCATTGAGTACCCAAAGCCCGGCTACGCCGCCGCCGAATATGACAATGTCAGTTGAATAGCGCAAGGTCATTGGTTACCTTTGGGCCAAGTAAAACAAGGCCGAGTATATCGACATCAGGCCTTTTTTCCCAACGGCTCCAAACGATGGATCAGCTCGGAAGGGCCCCGGATGTGATGCTTTCTTATGTGGCGATTGTTCTACAGCCTGCTCCTTACGTTCTCGCTTCCTTTTATGATAATCCGTTTGTTGATCAAATCAGCTGCTAATCCAGTATATCGAGCCCGGATTGGCGAAAGGTTTTCTATCTTTAAAACGCCTGAGTTTGACGCAACAAACACAATCCTGATTTGGCTGCATGCTGTTTCAGTGGGTGAGACGATGGCAGCTGTGCCGCTGGTAAAATCCCTTCAGGCAAAACATGCCAATTTAAGATTTATTATTACGACCACAACGCCGACAGGCTCGGACCGGGTGCGCTGCTTGTTTGGAGAGACCGTTTTCCATGTGTATGTCCCCTATGATCTGGGCTTCGTGCTGCGCCGCTTCCTGCAGAAGATCAAACCGGATCTGTTGATTCTGATGGAAACCGAACTGTGGCCAAACACTATAGCTGCCTGCCAACAGCAGGGGATTAAGATCCTGCTGGCTAATGCTAGGCTTTCTGAAAAATCGGCGCTGGGTTATCGCTGGATCTCATCACTATCGCGTCAGATGCTCAGCGCAGT
>JASMER010000146.1 GCA_030752195.1 Gammaproteobacteria bacterium | reverse complement strand
GCATCTGCACTTCTAACCTGAAGCGACCCAAACCAATTAGCTTTTAGGCGGACTCGGAGGTTGATTAAACAAAGCCTGGTAAGTACCCGCCATGTGGCAGGCAGAGTGCGTCATTGTGCCGGGGTGCGAGAGAATAGAGGGTTCTTCAGCCTCGCAGATGTCTTTTGCTATCCAACAGCGGGTGCGAAACCGGCAACCTGAAGGAGGGTCCATAGGGCTGGGCACATCACCTTGCAATACAATCCGGCAGCGCTGCAGGTCAGGATTTAAGACTGGGGCTGCCGAAAGCAGCGCTTGAGTATAGGGATGGCTGGGCCTGTCATAGACGTCACGTGCAGCACCAGACTCGACGATCTTGCCCAGATACATGACTGCAATTTTGTCCGAGATATGCTGAACCACTGAAAGGTCGTGCGCGATAAACAGGAATGCGGCCCCTGTCATTTTTTGTACGTCTTCTAAAAGATTAATTATTTGTGCTTGGACCGAGACATCTAGCGCTGAGACTGGTTCGTCGCAGATAATCACCTTTGGTTCCATCGCTAGCGCCCGGGCGATTCCGATGCGCTGCCGCTGACCGCCCGAGAACTCATGTGGATAGCGGTCAGCACTATTCTGTGGAAGACCCACTTGATCCAGCAATTCCGCAAAACGCATATCGCGGTCCTTCGGGGCCACAATATCCGGTTGCACTTCCCAGGGTTCACAAATGATCTGCCGCACGGTTTGTCGCGGACTGAGCGAAGAATAAGGATCCTGAAAAATCATCTGGATATGGCGGCGGAGGTCTCGTAATTGTTTACGATCTAGATCCAATATTTCCCTCCCACAGAACCTTACACTACCGCCTGTCGCATGCGTCAGACGCATGATGGTGCGGGCTATGGTCGACTTACCGCAGCCCGACTCGCCTACCAGGCCAAGTGTTTGGCCAGCATGCAGGTTGAAACTGACGCCATCAACTGCACGCACTTGCTGGTGTTCTCCAAACCAGTTGCCTGGCTGATTATAGTATTTTCTCAAATTCTGAACCTCCAGCAGCGGTTCAGCGTTATGAACTTCAACCAGCATTGTCGAGGACCTCGTGTTTCCGATGGCAAGCGCTTGCCCGGTTTGTCCCGGGCAACTTTTCAAGGGATGGCAAAACGCGGTGGCATAATTCTATTGCTGAAGGACATCGAGGGTGGAAAGGGCATCCTGGTGGGATAGCAACTGGGCTCGGTGGCAAACCTTTGATGGGTTGTAACCTTTCTTGTGTTGATTGATTGTTGGGAATCGAATTGAGAAGCCCGATGGTATAAGGATGACTGGGGGTACGATATACCTCGCGCAGCGGACCGCATTCCATGATCTGCCCCGCATACATTACGAGTACGCGGTCAGCGACATCTGCAACTACGCCTAAGTCATGGCTGATCAGCACAAGTCCCATATTGCGCTCGGTCCTCAGCTCGGTAAGCAGGTCCATGATCTGCGATTGCACTGTCACGTCAAGAGCTGTAGTAGGCTCGTCAGCGATCAACACTTCTGGTTCAAGCGCGATGGCTGTTGCAATCATGATGCGCTGTCGCATGCCGCCAGAGAACTCGTGCGGATAACAATGAGCTCTCTTTGCTGCCGCTGGAATTCGAACCCGATTCATTAGTTCGATCGCGTACTGAAAAGCTTCACGGTGTCTGATTCCGCGATGCAGAGTGAACATCTCCCCAATCTGCTTGCCTACGGTCTGTGAGGGATTTAGGGCGGCTAATGCGTCCTGGAAGATCATTGCGATGTGCTCGCCATTTATTCTGTGACGAAGAGTAGTTGGCATGGTTAGCAGATTAGTTCCGCGGAACCTGATCTCCCCACTCGTGATTCGACCATTGGGAGGGTCGATGATGCCCATTAAAGCCTCGATGCTTACACTCTTGCCGGAACCAGATTCCCCTAAGATGGCTACAGTCTCGCCTTGTGAGACAGTATAGCTAAGGCCGGTCACGGCACGCAAAACACCTTCCGTGGTCTGAAACTCCACGGACAGATTATTTACCTCGACCAGCACTTCGCGTCCGTGTGTCATTGCCGTTCTTTCAACGGGTTCGTCTGAGAAGCAGTGTGTTTTGATAGCCAGCGCCAGCGCTGAACCGGATCGGCCAGCGCACGCAGCCAGTTGGCGAGTAGGTTTAAGCTAAGAGCAGTCAAAAATATGATAGCACCCGAGAAAGTTACTATCCACCACGCTGTGGTGATGTAAGATCTGCCACCGGCAACCTCAAGGCCCCAGGACGAAGAGGGTGGCTGTATACCGAAACCCAAAAAGCTAAGAGCTGACTCTGCAAGGATCAATCGTGCGACCTCCAGAGTCGCCAGCACTAGCACTGGTGACAACAGGTTAGGCCAAAGGTGGCGGGTGATGATACGAAAATCACTCGCACCGATTACGCGGGCGCCTTCGATGAATGGCTCTTCCCGCAGGGACATAGTCATTCCTCTGGCGACACGCGCATATATCATCCAACGCGTAAGCGCTAGTACAAGGACAAGATTTACGTAGCCCCCGCCGATGACGAATAACACAAACAAGGCTACTAATAATGTCGGAAAACCGAGCATGACATCGACGGCTCGCATGATGATGTCATCAATCCAGCCTCGGTAATACCCTGCGATTAGCCCTAACGTAACGCCGAAAGTTCCCGAAACCAACACCCCCAGCAGCCCAATGCTGAGTGATACTTGCGCCCCCATCATGAGCCGACTGAGCAGGTCACGTCCGAGCGCGTCTGTGCCAAGAATATGCACAAGCCCTGAATCTGCTGACGTCATCGGCGGTTTATGTCGCATGAATAAGTTCTGGTCCATTGGGTCATGCGGTGTGATCCAAGGCGCACACACTGCAACAGTAGCCAGAATTGTCAGAAAAAGGCAGGCGAAGAGCGTGACCTTGTCCCGCAGTAATCCACGTACGAGCATGCCAGGGCTAAGCCCAACCTTCCCGGTTGCTATGGTGACTTTGGTAGCTGGTTCAGACATGTTAGTGCCCATGTCAATTGTAGCGGATGCGCGGATTGAGATACGCATAAGCTAGATCGACAAAGAGGTTCGTAAGGATGACGAGTACTGCCACCGTAAAGACGGTTGACTCGATCAGAGGCAGATCGCGTCGCTGGATGGCCTGAATCAGAAGAAGACCTATTCCAGGCCAAGCAAAGACCGTTTCTATCACTACAGCGCCATTGAGGACTGACGTCGTTTCGTCACCCGCCATGGTGATAATTGGCACAAAGGCGTTCTTCAACCCGTGGCGAAAGACAGCCCTGCGACGGCTCATCCCCTTAGCTCGGGCAGCGCGTATGTAAGCTTTCGACATCTCGTCAAGCACGGCACTGCGGGCGATTTGCGCAATTCTTCCAAGTGGGCTAGCGGCTAAAACCACTGCAG
This sequence comes from Gammaproteobacteria bacterium, assembly GCA_030752195.1. Lineage (GTDB taxonomy): Bacteria > Pseudomonadota > Gammaproteobacteria > Pseudomonadales > Pseudohongiellaceae > UBA9145. Next base: position 1,193 of record JASMER010000146.1, on the reverse strand, counting down.
GCAAGATCAAATGTTCCAAGTCCCCATAGCCAGACGTAGGCAGCCACCCTAGCTGAACCGAGAAAATTAGGATTAGCATCAACCCGAGCCAGAAATCGACTACAGAAACACCACTGAGTGATGCTACTGTTACTGACTTGTCGGCCCAGGAGCCAGGATTCAGAACTGCTAATGCACCTAGCAGGATTGCCAGTGGGATGGAGATTGCCATTGTCGCTGCGGCCAACAAGAGCGTCGATGGTAGCCTTTCTAATACCAAACCCAAAGCTGGTACCTGCTGCCAGAAAGATACACCAAAATCTCCGCGCACTGCCCCAGTGACGAAGGTGAGAAATTGTGTTGATAGTGGAGCATTTAGGCCGAGCCGCTCGCGCAGTTCTTCTACCTGCTCGGCCCGAGCATCCACTGGAAGGATAAGTACCGCGGGGTCACCAATCATTCGTCCTACGAAGAAGACGAGTACTAAAACGGTTAGCGCCACACCCACCGAATGGAAGGCTCGCCGCAGAACGTAGCGTGTCATGATTGCCCCCCAGTTCTATGGCCGTGTTCGTGTCGACGAGGATGCCTTTTCAGAGGCATCCTCACTCAGTATTCCGAGACCTTGCTCAATCTGTGAGAGTCATTTGCCTTACAATGAAACGGTGATCTAGCGGGACATCCCAATTGACCCTTTCTGAAATCCCATAGGCGAGGTCTAGATGACCGATAAAGCCCATGTAAGCGTTGTCCTGAATGTAGCCTGAAATCTTCTGCAGCGCTGCAGTACGCTCTTGGCCTGTTATTTTGGCAGCTTCGGAGATCATTTTATCTAGTTCTTTGTCGCAGATTCCTGATGTGCCGCGGTCACATGTTGCGTAGGTCTGGAAAGAGGATGCGGCATCCATGAAGTCGTTACCAATGGGGTGCATCGTGATATAGTTCCGGTCTGGTCCCGGTTTTTGTCCATATTCTGGATTGTAGATTGAGCTTTCCTGGATCTTAACGCTGACATTGAGTCCCACTTCGGCCAGCATGGCTTGAGCTGCTTGCGCGATCTCTGCGATTCGTGGTATGGCCGCCTGACGCACGTTGATGAATAACTCTGTGGATTCGACCGGCACGCCATCCTCACGAGCCGCGTTGACCAGAGCAGCCGCTGCCTTGGGATCGTGAGCCACCGGCTGCAGATCAGGGTCAAACCCATTTGAGGC
>JASMER010000145.1 GCA_030752195.1 Gammaproteobacteria bacterium | reverse complement strand
TGCGTGCCTAGTGGCCGCTGCTGCCCGGCGCGGCAGCAGGTAGTGCCATAGCGGTGAGCTTTGAGCCGGTCTGGAGCATGATGTACTGGTGCCCATCGTGCATCCAAGTGCTCATACCGTAGCGGCTTCTGCCAGGTACTTCGATAGCAGCTTCTGTTTCCCCGGTCGCTTTGTTGACAGCATACAGCATCGGAGTCCCGTCAGTTTCTGTATCAGAGTAAATGAGCATATTTGCTGTGACGGTCATGGGTACCAGTGCTCCGGTACCTGTGTTGCCAACGTCAAGATTATTCTCATCGATGACCCGTTGAACCCGGGCAGGTGTGTTGCCGGTCGGCACCATCCACTCATGCTCACCCGTATTCATATTGATAGCGGTAATGCGGCTATAGGGCGGTTTGAAGTACGGGATTTGCGCAGGGTGCCGTGGTGATCCCGCGCCTGGACCATTAGCGAACTGCGCGAAGGTGGAGCCGGTCGGCAATTCATACTGCAGGTCGGCCTCTTCGCCCGGTACAAGCTGTACTGGACTGCATGCTGAGCGAGATGAGACATACAGCATGCCGGTGGTCGGATCGGCCACGGCTGGTGCGGTAATATTCGCGCCGCCACCGCCTCCCGGGCAGAACATGGCAGCTCGCTTGCCGGACTCATGCCCTCGCTGTATGGGAGGCAAGAACAGTGGTCCCATCATATAGTCAGACATAGCGGTAATGGCTTGTTGACGCAGTTCGGGCGTCCAATCCACTAAATCGTCAATCGAAATACCCTGTATGTCGAATGGCGCGGGCTTGGTTGGGAATGGCTGAGTGGGCGACAGTTTTTCACCAGGTACGGTAGATTGAGGGACAGGACGCTCTTCAATCGGCCAGAGTGGCTCACCCGTCAGTCTGTTGAACGCATAGACGAAGCTCTGCTTCGTGACCTGCATGACCGCTGGAATGTCTCTGCCATCCACATTGACATCCATCAGAATGGGCGACATCGGATTGTCGTAGTTCCAGATGTCGTGGTGAACCATCTGGAAATGCCAGGCTCTTTTGCCGGTTGACGCGTCCAGTGCGATCAGGCTGGTGCCGAAGAGGTTGTCGCCCGGGCGAAAACCGCCGTAATAGTCGATGGTTGCACCGTTTGTCGGGACAAAAACAAGATTATTTTCAACATCGGCGGTAATCGGTGCCCAGGAAGACACATCACCCGTCCACTCCCATGCGTCGTTTTCCCAGGTCTCGTGGCCGTATTCGCCCGGACGTGGGATAACATTGAATTTCCATCTAAACTCGCCGCTGGTCTTGTCATAGGCAAGGATGTCTCCGGGAATATTCTCGATGCGTGACTGATGGTAGCCCTGCTCAGCGGAGTTGCCGACGATGATAGTGTCGTTCACGATGACAGGTGGCGAAGATGCGGTGATATAACCGGTTTCTAGGGGTACGCCATCGTAAGGATCATACGGGTGGCCAAGGTCTGCCAGCAAGTCAACCACACCGGTTTCCGGGAAACCATCAATAGGAACAGGCTGGCCGAAGCCTTCAAGTGGTGTGCCGGTTACAGCATCCAAGGCCACCAGGAAGAACCCAGGCGTGATGATGTAAATGATGCCACGGCCGTCCACTTCATCGTAGCCGATGCCCTTTCCATAGTCGGCGCGCATTGAGTATTCCCAGCGTGCGGTATTCGGAAGTCGGTAGCTCCAAATAGTTTCTCCCGTCTTTGGATCGATGGCTACCACGTGTCGGCGAGGGCCTGCCACGGTGTAGAGCATACCGTTGATATAGCTTGGAGTTGCACGGCCGCTGCTTGCGCCCATGCTGGCACCGTCCCATTCCCAGACCACTTCCAGGTCCTCGAAATTATCGACGGTGATCTCTTCAGCAGGGGAAAATCGGGTGTGGCCGAAGTCATTACCGAGGGTAAACCACTCAACCGAATCCTGGGCCATCACGCTTGCGGAACAGGCCAGAACCAGGGCTGCTGTGGCAATCGGATTGATGCTTTGCAGGATAGTTCGTTTTATTGTCATTTTAAGCCTCACTGAGATATACAAAAATCCAGTTTTTACTGCTTCGGGTCTCCGTTGCTTTTATTAATAAGTTCGCAAAAACAACAGGTTGAGGCACTTCGATCCGATCCGGAAGCTCCATACCTCTTCATCGTCAACTTACCGGAAGGGTTCGGCTTTGTCTACGGTCAAACAGCAACCAAACCTTATAGCAGAATTCAGGTAAGCCCTCGAAAACACCTAAAAAGTCAGGCTTTTGGAAATTTGCTGCAGGCAGTTCTCAGACTCTGTGTCGCTGCCGCTCTTCAGTACACTAATCGTAAACCTATGCAAGAGAAGTGCGAAGCCATGAGCCCCAATTGCTTTTCCGCAGGATTCGCTCCCTGTCCTACAATAGCAGCGAGGAGAAGACATGAGCTCTTGCAAGCTCAGCTTCCGTCTGTCGCCCGGTTAGTGGTGTTCTTGTTTAGCACAAAACTGATGATTAGCAGGGGCCAGATACCGAGGTGGATCATGACGTCGGCAGTGTTGAACACATAATGCCAGAATGGAATTTGCTGAATATCAATAAAATCGATGACGCTGCCGTATATCAGTCGATCGGTAATATTGCTGGCTCCGCCTCCGACCACAAATCCAAAGCAGATGTACTCATACCGTTCAAGTGTTGGACTGAATATGAGGTAGGCTGAGACACCTGCCAGGAGGCCGATACTGATCAAGCCAAAAAGCCATCCGGAACCTTGCGCCAGTCCAAAAACGCCTCCGAAATTTCTCAGATGCGTAAAATGAATGAGCCGACTCAGCTCCAGCGTCGTGTTCTGAGGGATGGCGTTGTTGACCCATAGACCAATTGCTTGGCACAGCAGCAGAACTGATATGCTGATCACTATGAAGATCAAGATATTGTGATAGCGTCGTTTCAAGATTTTCGCTTCCCTTACTCCTAAGCGAACAGTCCAAGCATATCACACGTCGCTTGTCCTGAACCGCACAGCATATTCCCCGGCTCAGGCTTCTACCGTTTGGAGTTTTGGGCGTACTGTGAGTGTCAGCAGGACCCGTGATTGGATCTCTTCACTGATCATAAGGTTGATCGGCATACTGAAGGATCCGATACTCATCTTCAGACTCGACGCAGACGATGCTGTGCGCACAATTGTGCATTTGGGGTGGGGTCCAGAGCTGCGCCAGATGCCGTCCTTCAATGTGTGCAAGCACCGTCTTGATCAGAGCGCCGTGGCTGACCAGCGCGATGAGCTGACCCGCGTGCTGACTATAGATGTTTCTGATTGCCGCCAAAGCTCGGCTTTGCAGCTGGAAGAAAGTCTCGGCGCCGGGCACATCGAATTTGTGGGGTTCGTGCCAAAAATGCTTAAAGGATTCCGGAGATTCTGACTCCAACTCAGCATACAGCCTGCCTTCCCACTTACCCATCTTAATCTCCCGCAGGGAATCGAGATAAGTGACAGGCTTCTTCCAGGCAGGAAAGGCATGGGCTACCGTTTGCCTAGTTCGCTTACTGCTGCTGCAGTAGAGCGCGTCAAATGGCACTGCGCTTATGCGAATCCCCAGCGCTTTAGCCTGCTTGATGCCAAGCTCGGTCAGCACGGAATCGCTTTGTCCTTGCGCTCTGCGCTCTTCGTTCCAGTTGGTTTGCCCATGTCGTATCAGATGCAATTCCATGACGTTTAGCGCTGGCTGCGAATGCGTGCAACACCATCCTGCCAACCCGCGTACTGACGGCTGCGCCAGTCTTCATCGCTTTGCGGGGTGAAAGCGCGTTCGAGCCGCCATTTCGCCGCTATTGCGTCCAGCGAATCGAACACGCCCTGGTGAAGTCCTGCCATGTAAGCTGCGCCAAGAGCGGTGGTTTCAGTGATAGCCGGGCGGTGTACTTCGGCATCGAGCACATCTGCCAGTTTCTGTAGCAAGTAGTTATTTTTAACCATACCGCCGTCTACGCGCAGCGTTGAGAGTTGCGCGCCATCCGCTGCGATTGCCTCAACCAAATCTTTCGTCTGATAGCACACAGACATCAACGCTGCGGTGACTACTTCTTTGATGCCCGTATCGCGCGTCATGCCTAACAGTGCTCCTCTGGCATCAGGATCCCAGTAAGGGGCGCCAAGACCTGTAAAAGCAGGTATCAAATAAACCGAAAGATCGTTCCGGCTTTGTTCGGCGAGTGCCTCTGAGTCGGCGGCGTCTTCAATAAGTTTGAGGCCATCCCGAATCCACTGCATCGTAGCTCCCGCCATAAATATACTGCCCTCAATGGCGTAGGTTGGCTCTCCATTAAGGCGATAGGCAACGGTGCTCAGCAGTTGATTTTGGGAGTTGAGCACGTCTGTCCCGGTATTAAGCAACAGGAAGCTGCCGGTGCCGTAGGTGCTTTTTGCCATGCCTTGCTGGAAACAGCCCTGTCCGAAAGCTGCGCTTTGTTGATCGCCGATCATCCCGGTGATGGGGATTGGCGCACCGAAGTGAGAGCACTCTGTAGTGCCGAATTCCGCAGCACAGTCCTTTACCTCTGGCAACACCGAGGCGGGCACTTCGAACAGCGTAAGCAGGTCTTCATCCCAGCATTGCGATCGAATATTAAAAAGCATAGTCCG
>JASMER010000144.1 GCA_030752195.1 Gammaproteobacteria bacterium | reverse complement strand
TCCATACGCATCTGATAAACGCGATCCAAAGCAATATCGACATGATCAGTGGTATAAAACCAGCCGCGCCAAAACCAGTCGAGATCGATGCCAGAAGCTTCTTCCATTGTGCGGAAAAAGTCTGCCGGAGTCGGGCGTTTGAATGCCCACAGTCGATAATATTCTTTAAACGCAAAATCGAAAAGCTCGCGACCCATTATCGTTTCCCTGAGGATGTTGATGGCAGTCGCAGGTTTAGAATACGCATTGGGGCCCAATCGGAGCACGCTGTCGGATTGCGTCATGACCGGAACCTGATTCTGAGATTCCATATAATCGGTAATGTATCTTGGCTCCACCCCCCAGGGAATTTCTGCATCCCACTCGCGTCCCGCTACGGAATCGAGATAACTGTTGAGCCCCTCGTCCATCCAGGTCCACTGCCTCTCATCCGAGTTAACAATCATCGGAAAGTAAAAATGACCAATCTCATGAATTACAACACCGATCAGGAACCTCTTCTCCGCGAGGGAATAGGTGCGGGAGCCATCTTCTTGCAGCTCAGTCCGAGGCCCATTGAAAGTGATCATCGGGTACTCCATACCGCCCACAAAACCGATATTTACCGACTGCGCGGTAGGATAGGGGTAATCAAAGGAAAAGCGGCTGTATACCTCTAGGGTATGGATTACCACCTCAGTAGAGTAGTCTGACCAGAGCGTCCCGCCTTCTTTAGGGTAGAACGACATTGCCATGACGGTTTCCCGGTCAGCACCGGGCTGCTTATGGCCTTTTGCATCCCAGATAAACTTGCGAGAAGAGGCCCATGCAAAATCCCGAACGTTCTCAGCGGCGAAACGCCAGGTCGCAGTCTGAGTACTGCCTTCGCGCTCGTTGTCCAGCGCTTCATCCGGAGTGACAATGTAAACTGGTCGCCCAGCGCTCTCTGCTTCCTCCAGCCGGTCACGCTGCTCCCGGGTCAGCACGTCACCGGGATTCTGTAACTCACCCGTTGCCGACACAATATGATCAGCCGGAACGGTCATGGAAACTTCGTAATCTCCGAATTCCAGAGTAAATTCGCCAGAGCCAAGAAACTCCTTATTTGTCCAACCTTCATAATCCGTATAGGCGACTAATCGGGGAAACCACTGCGAGAGGGCAAATATATAATTTCCTCCGTCCCGTTCATCTTCCGGGAAGTGCTCATAACCACCTCGTGGGGATAGCACATCACCATTCACGATGTTGTACTCAAAATCTATGCGCATCTCGACTTCATCACCAGGCCGCAGCGGCTCCAGAAGATCAACGCGCATTAGAGTCCCGACAACGGTGTGAACCAGCTCATTTTCCCGGCTGTCGGAAACAGCATTAATCTGATGTCCCAGGTTAGCATCGGACTGATACTGCAACGCCCTTAACTGACCGAGACTGATACGCGCCGCGTCATTGCTATCAGCATCAGGGCTGGACCCGTTGAAAGTGCCGCTCATCTCCGCCATCGAATCTGAGCGAAACCGATTCTGATCAAGCTGGAACCAGAGATAAGTGAGCGTGTCAGGGGAGTTATTCTGATAGCGAATGAGCTCTGTCGCCGACAGGCGCTGGTTGTCTTCATCCAAGACGGCCTCGATATTGTAGTCAACTTCCTGCTGCCAATATGCATGGCCAGGGGCTCCGGCAGCGTTACGGTAAACATTCGCTGTAGGTAACACTTCATCCAGCTGACGGAATTTGTCCTGAAACGAGCCTTTGGTCTGCTGAATGCCTTGCCCCTGCAGTGCGCCCACCCACAGGCTAGCGACAAGCAACAGGCTTAATCGTCGCATGATCAACATGATTCGTTCTCTCCTGGAATAGCGGGAAATGGGAAACGGATGATACTAATTTTCCGGCTGAGTTGCTGCGCCTGACGCAAGATCAATTATAACTTGCGTAACCAAGCTTTTGGCTGAACCTTTAACTAATGCACTGGATCCAAACTCAGGCGTTGATTTTGGCAGACATTTTGTTGGGATTGAGGTGGCGCACGTCGGTGCCCGCCACCATATAGATCACATGCTCACAGATATTCTTAGCATGATCCCCGACTCTTTCCATCGCGCGCAGGGCCCAAAGCACGTTCAGAACTTTACTGATGGTCGAAGGATCCTCCATCATGAAAGTGACCATAGAGCGCATGGCAATCGCGTAGTCGTTGTCGACGCTCTTATCCTCTTGCACAACCGCAATCGCCGCTTCCGCGTCGTACCGGGCGAATGAATCCAGCGCGCTGTTTACCATATGCTGGACCCTGTCCCCCAGGGTGCGCAGATCAACGATTCCCTCCGGAAATTCACCCTGCTCGCTCATCTTAATCGCTGCTTTGGCAATCTTCGAGGATTCGTCTCCGATTCGCTCAAGGTCACGTATAGCTTTCACAATCGCCAGAACCAGACGTAAATCTCTCGCTGCGGGCTGGCGTCTCGCTATGATCAGATTACACTCTTCATCGATCTTCATCTCCATCTGATCAAGCAAGTCATCATCAGCAGCGATACGCTCTCCCAATGTGCTGTCAGCTCCAATGAGAGCTTGCATGGCGCCCGAGAACTGTTTTTCCACCATTCCACCCATTTCCAGCATGTGCTTCTTAAGCTCTTCCAGGTCCGTATTGAACTGTTGGGAAATGTGGGAGCGGGGTTTATTGGTGCTTGAATCCATATAGTCTGATTCCAGGTGGCTGAACTGCACTGTTTGCATCGAAGCGTTCTGTATCGTGGATCGTATCATTGAACCGCGAAACTCTGCCTTGAGAATCCGATCTGTCAGCCGTATCTGCCAGTAATATAGTCTTCTGTCTGTCTTTTTGAAGGGTTAGTGAACAAGATGTTGGTGCTGTCAAATTCCACCAGCCGACCCATATCCATGAACGCAGCGAAGTCTGACACTCTGGCTGCCTGCTGCATGTTGTGAGTTACGATGAGTATCGAGTAGTTGGCCCTCAGCTCACTAATCAATTCTTCAATCCTCAAGGTAGAGATAGGATCCAGAGACGAAGCCGGCTCATCGAGCAGCAGAACATCCGGCTCCACAGCGATCGTACGCGCAATCACCAGCCTCTGTTGCTGGCCTCCGGAGAGCTCCAAGGCATTATCGTCCAGCCTATCCTTCACTTCATCCCAGAGCGCGGCTGCTCGAAGAGCATCCTCCACCACCTCATCGAGGATCCGGCGGGAATTAATGCCCTGAATTCTGAGCCCATAGGCGACGTTCTCGTAAACTGACTTGGGAAACGGATTCGGTTTCTGAAAGACCATGCCCACCCGGCGACGCAAATCTGCAACATCAATTCTCTTTTCGTAGATATCTTGATCGTCGATCCTCACCTTACCTCTGATATGACAGTCGTCGATGAGATCATTCATACGGTTGAAACAACGCAACAAGCTGGACTTGCCACATCCACTGGGGCCAATAAACGCCGTCACCTTATTCTTGGGGATGCTGAGAGTGATATCCCGAAGCGCATGGATGTCTTTGCTGTAGTACAGATTCAGCTTTTCGATGTCGATGCAGGCATCGGATTCAGTTCTTGCCTCTATCGCAGAACTGCCCTCACCCTGAGAATCGCGCGCAGTATTTTCGATCATATGTATCAATACCCCGAGCCGTGATTATACATCGAGACTTCTGTAGGTTTCCCGCAAACGATCACGAAGCACCGCTGCAGTCAGATTGAGAATCGCAATCACGCTAACCAGCAAAAGAGCAGTAGCGAAGACCAATGGCTTCGCGGCTTCAATATTTGGACTCTGGAACCCCACATCGTAGATATGAAAACCCAGATGCATGAATTGCTGGTCCAGATGAACATAAGGATAAATGCCATTTACCGGCAGAGAGGGGGCTAGCTTCACGACACCAACCAGCATCAAAGGTGCAACTTCCCCCGCGGCTCTGGCAATAGCCAAAATCAGTCCGGTCATCATAGCAGGGCTGACCATAGGTAAGACTATCCGCCAGATCGTCTCAAACTTGGTCGCACCAAGTGCCAGAGAGCCCTCCCGAACGCTTCTGGGGATTCGCGTAAGCCCCTCCTCCGTCGCGACGATGACAACCGGCACGGTGAGCAAGGCAAGTGTTAAGGCCGCCCAGAGCAGCCCGGGCGCACCAAAAGTAGGCGATGGCAGGGCCTCAGCATAGAACAACTGATCGATTTCACCACCAATGAGATATACAAAAAATCCGAGGCCAAAAACGCCGTAGACGATAGAAGGGACACCGGCGAGATTATTCACTGCGACCCTTATTATGCGGGTAGTCATTCCTTGCTTGGCGTATTCCCGCAAATAGACTGCAGCTATCACGCCAAATGGAGTCACGAAAAGAGACATCAGAAGTACCATGACCACCGTGCCGAATATGGCAGGGTAGACACCTCCTTCCGTGTTGCCCTCCCGTGGCTCGCCAGTCAGGAACTCCCACAACCGTTGACCGAACACTGACAGCTTACCAGTCAGCGACAGATTATTGGGCTGATATGCACGAACTATCTCGGCCAAGGGTATCGACACCTCAACATCATTTGATGCTCTCACCAATACGCTATCACGCTCAATCTGAGCATAAAGCTGATTTAGCTGGTGCTGCAGGCTCGCCA
>JASMER010000143.1 GCA_030752195.1 Gammaproteobacteria bacterium | reverse complement strand
CCCGACTGGGTTTTCAGAATCTCTACGCGCTGGCGATGCGCCGCGAGCAAGCAGAGCGGTTAGGAATACGTAGTATCAACGACCTAAAGCCGTTTGCGGACGGGCTGGTTGCCGGGGGGGATCTCGAGTTTTTTGGTCGGCCTGAATGGATCAGTTTGCGGGACACTTATCGCATTGATTTTGCCGAAAAGCTTACGTTTGATACGACCCTGATGTATACCGCCATCGCCGAAGAGCAGGTCGACATTATTGCCGCCTACACAACAGACGGCAGGGTCGCCGAGTTTGATCTAGTCATTCTCGAAGACCCGCTTAATGCGATTCCACCCTATGACGGGTTTCTGGCAGTATCGGCTGACGCTATGAATGACCGTTTGTTCGTTGAAACCCTATCGTCGCTGGCAGGTAAGATCAGCGATGAGGTCATGCGAAATGCAAATAGGCTTGTGGACGTGGAAAACCTCCCGGTCTCCGATGGCGTGCGCTACATTCGAGATGCGCTCGCTGAATAAGGGTGTGGTTTGTCCCGGAGTGCTTTACTCGATGGTAAATTGTATGCCGGTTGTAGAGTAGACAAACACGTCGGTACCCGGCACTGCATAGGCGAAATAGACGGTTAGGTTTGCGCTGCTTACGCCCACACTGGAAGGTGTAAATTCATCAAACGCAATGAGTTCTTCGCTGACGTTGAGTGGGTGAGTAGCTTTGTAGCTTTGAAGCGTCGCTAGATCCCCATCCCACTCGTGATAGCCACCGTCAGCGCTTCGGTAAAAAAGACCAATGCCCTCCACCGAGATCACGACATAGGTTTCTCCATCGATTCCTTGATGCTCGCTGGGAATGAAGAGCGTGGCCCGAACATCAATGCTGTCACTGGGGCCAAAACTTGATACCGGCGTATTGCGGTCTTCACTGTGACTGGCTGAGCCATACATGATGAGGTTAGAGCCCGCCAGGCCCAGGCTAGTGATCGGCAGAATTTTTGGTTCGCGATGCTTACTGATGGGTACTCTGGTCTGATTGATGTTAAACACAGCGTCGGCACTCTGTTCCGTATCAGCCCGATCGACGCCACAAGCGAGCCCGTTGCAGTCGTTTAACATTGGATTTGAGAACAGGGGTAATTCGACTGAACCGGGATAGTCATCCGGCGTGGCCATGATGGTAGCGAAGGATCCGTCCACTCCGTGTCCGAAGGACCAGGAGTAGGTGCCTTGAGCTCCTGATTCCCGGCGCGAATGCGCCAAACCATGATTATGTCCCAGCTCGTGAGCCAGCGTAAGGTCATCACAGCCGGCGCCGCCTTCTGCCGGAAACCCTGCGTTGTACAGTGATGAGATAAGATCGCCGCCGGCTAACAGCGGGTGAAAGATTTCGCCTTCGAAGCCAACTCCCGGCAGGGTCCCGAGGCCACAGGCGCCACCCCCGGGAAAGAGACCGTCAATAAAGACTGTGATATCGGCTCCCACTTTTTCGCGCAGTTTGGGGAGTTCGCTGAAAACGCCGGTTGCGTTGCTCATTGCATCCATAACGCGGCTGAGATCATTGCCGGTATCGTAGTCTGAAAAGCCATAGAATACGGGTCTGAATCTGACCAGCGCACCACTGTTGGCGTAGTAGTTATTGGTGACCTCGACCAGTTGATTGATATGGGTTTCGGGGCTGATATCGCCGATGGAATCCAGAAATTTCTGAGAATAGAGAAACAACAGATCAGTTTGCGCAATAAAGTCTGTGCCAACGCTGGACGCACTGTCTTGTGGGTCGGTCCCCAGCAATGCTTCATTGACGTCAGAGATACCGTCGCTGTCGGAATCCTTTAGCGTGTCTTTAACGACAAAAATAAAGGCATCATCCCGCAGACTCTGACCGAAGGCATCTCCGAGGAACACGCTACTAGCCAGCTGGGGGTAGGAGTTAGCAGTAGTTTCAACCGTGTACTCAAAGCTTGTTGTCGCGGCAGGCGCCAGACTGTTGATCGCACAGCGTAAGATGGTTTGCGGCCCCGAATCGTCGACTGCGCAGGCGGGCGAGCTATCGATAAACTCAGCATCATCAAGGATGAAAAAGACACTGACTGACTCGTCACTCAATGCATTAGATGTCTTGTTAGTGACTGCTATGGATACCGTAACTTGATCGCCAATGACTGCAAATTCGCTCGATAGAGATTGCTCGATACTGACTTCATTGACGGTCAAGGCCAGCGCTCCTGTGGGTTCGCGATAAGACAGGTCCTGCTGTGGCACAAATGCGCCGTCATCGATGCCCAGTGCACCGGTTTCCGCAGCAGTGTGGGTAATCCAGCCGATATACTGATCCTCATCCGGATCTGGCACCGCAGTAATTTTATATGTGATCCCGTCAACCTGAGCGGTTGCAAGCAGGATCGATTTGCTGAGTGTCAGCACCAGTGATTCATCCCCGGCACCTCTACCAACCCACGAGCGGTCGCCGTTCAGAAAGGAACTGTCGTTTACCTTGCTGAGGGTTCTTTGTGTTCCGGGTGCAGTCTCGATCGAGAAACGCTCTGAGTCGGTCAGAAGTTGCAGTATGGACTCGGAGATGCGGATGCCTCGGCGATAGGATACCCGTCCTGTTAGCAGTCTGTCCGGAATGTCGGATAGATTGGCGTCTGACAGATCCTGCCACAGGGCAGGTTCATGTTGTGCGTTCGCAGTAAAACTGCTGAGGAGTCCAGCGACAAGAAGCGCGAAATATTTACTAGACAACGTGCTGAGTAAACCGACTACGTTTCGGCTTAGGGTTTCTACCACGGATCGGAGCATCCCTGCATGTTGGTTCTTCGAAATTATGACAGAAAGAACTTGGTCAGCAGCGTAGCACTGGTGACTGGCTTAAATTCAGCACCTAATTCTTCTCATTCTATTTCGTGGCGAGAGGCCATCAATTGTAGATAGCATTCCTTGTTGCCGCATGAGTTCTGAATGAGAGCCCTAGGTCGTTATTCTGAATCATTCCAATGAAAACTGTTTTGTTTTGGGGATCTACCCAAAACCAGGAGCCTGCTATACCCCACCACCAGAAGGTCCCCGTTGGCGTACCTTGGAAGACTTCCGAATTGTCTACGATTGCGAAATCAAGACCGAACACATTCCCCGGATAAACTGGGCTAATAGCTTCAATGTTCTCGGGGAGTTGGTTATTGTGCATAAGATTTAGAGCTTCCTGCGAAAGCAATTGCTTTTCATCCACGACCCCGTTACTGAGATGTAAAGTAGCAAACTTCATATAATCCGTGGAAGTTGACACAAGACCATGTCCGCCCGCTAAGAATTTTGGTTTTTCCGTGAATGCACCACCAAGGGCCTCAGGGGAACTATCGGTTCTGATTAATCGTTCCCCGCTAGGCATATACATTCTCGAAAGCCGATGATGGTTTTCCGGAGGAACGAAAAACCCCGTATCAACCATACCCAATGGATCGAATATCCTTTCCTGAAAGAAAGAATCAAGCGTTTGCCCAGAAAGCCTCTCAATAAGATAGCCCTGGACATCAACAGAGATGCTGTAGACCCACTTTGCACCTGGCTGGTTTAGCAGGGGAATGTTCGCTAAGTTTGGGATGCTTTCCGCGAGGGTAGCCTCTGCGCCGATACCAGATTCGACATAAGCATCAGCAATCGAGCCGCTCCCCAACGGAGGGAAATAGGTTAGACCGCCAGTATGGCTCATCAATTCACGTATGGTCATCGGATGTTCTGCGGGCTCCGTATTCCAACTCCCATCATCATTCTCCTCCACAAGCACTCGCATACCGGCCAATTCAGGTAGATGCATCTCGACGGGATCATCTAGTTCGAATTTCCCCTCGTCCCAAAGCATCATCAAGGCTGTTCCTGTGACTGGTTTGGTCATAGAGAAGATCCGAAAAATTGTGTCTGTGCTCATGGGGACCTTATCTTCGACATTTTGGTAACCCATGGCTTCGTGCATCAGCACTTCACCGTCCTGAGCCACCATCACCACCGCACCAGAAAGTTTGCCCTCATCAATTCTGGCTTGCAGGTCAGCGGCGACCGCATCCAGCCGTGCCTGCTCGACATCAGCTAGGATCTGCGCAGAAAAGAAAAGCACAATTGCAGGCATAACAATTCGCATTTTATTCAAGAGATTTGCTCTCATATTACCCTCTTAATTGGCCGACCGTCGTCGGAATATCACTGCCCGGTGCTTAAAAGAAAACACGGACAGACCAGTCATAAGGCTGCGTCTATTTAGTGCGCGCATCCCGCTTTTCAAACGTTAAAGCTAACACATTCTCTGAGCGAAGGCGCTAGATCAGCCCGGCCTTCTCTTGAGGTAATGGGCACTGTGCAGCGCTGCGTTCAGCTGTCGGTTACGTAGAGATTTTTGTCTCGATCACTGGCGTCAAGGAAAGGTCCGTCAACACAGAGTCGGCGGCCATCCGGGGCATCACAGGCGCCGCAGATTCCCACGCCACACTTGGTCCAGTAATCAATCGCATTGAAAATCCGGTCCGGGCTGCAGAACCGTCGCTCAACTGCTTCAGCGGCCCGCACCATAGCCGCCGGTCCACAATTGTAGAAAACGAGATTGCCCAGTTCTTCTTCAGAGAGTTGTCCTAGCCGCTGATCCAGCAGT
>JASMER010000142.1 GCA_030752195.1 Gammaproteobacteria bacterium | reverse complement strand
GGATGCTGGCCTATCGAGATCGGGCCCACCGCCAGGAAGTCTGGGAAGCATTTGCCGCAGATCCCGCCTGGCAGGCGCTGCGGGAGAAGTACGCAGTACCGCTGTCGATCGAAGCTTATATGATGAGTGCTACCGATTATTCAAAACTTAAGTAAATTCCCTGAAAGCTTTTTGTAAAAGCAGTCATGGGGACTATAACTGCAGGCTGCTTCTGGCGTGACAGCGCTTCTTCAGCGGCCAGCTGGAGTGACTTGCGTGTCGATCGGCCTCTATTGGGTTGCGATAATTGATTCCGGTAGAGCGTATGCATACACCCAGCCACCGCCGACTCCAGGCTCCTTCGCCCTTTCGTTGACCTGAGTTTCGAGCTGCAGAATACCGCCGCCTTCCGGCACCGTAACGATTACGTATTGCCGCCCTGATTTCGGACTGACATAACTCATCGGCGTCGCCGTTGAGGCGGCCGGCAGTTCATCAGTCCAGAGTTCTCGACCATTTAAGATATCGATGGCTCTGACTTTGCTATCCGTTACGCCAGCGTTAAAAATCAGCCCACCTCCAGTGACCATCGAACCTGCGGTGTAGAACATGCCCATCGGTAAGGGCAATCTGGTAGGAATCCCCAATGGTCCCATGTCGGTGGTGGTTCCAAGCGGACGACGCCAAAGTACTTCCTGACTGGCAAGATCGACTACGGCGATTTCCCCATACGGCGGTTTGAGACAAGGAGCGAAGACTGACGAAAGGAAGAAGAACGAATAGACAGCGTAGGGCGTTCCTGCCTGTGCGCCACCGATACCGTAGTTGTATCCTGCTTCTGTTTCTGCCCTTGGAATGAGGCGCACGACCGAGGGGTTGTGCAGAGAATTGACCACCATCAGGTGGTTGACTTCGTCCACAGCAACGCTGCCCCAGTTCATTCCGCCACCGACGCCAGGGTAATACAGTGAACCATGACCGGTGGTTGGCGGAGTCAGGGGTCCCTCGTAGCGCATACGCTTGAACTGAATTCGACAGGAAGCGTGATCGAAAGGCGTGATGCCCCACATATCAGCTTCCCGGAGTCGTTCGTGGTCGAACCTTGGCATGCCGACCGAAAAAGGCTGAGTTGGGGCGGTAAATTCCTCCGGAATATCGGTCTGTGGCGTTGGCAGTTCCGCAACTTGGGTGACCGGCTCACCGGTTTCCCGATCGAGGACAAAAATTTGGGCTCGCTTGGTTGGTACGATGACTACTTTACGCAGTGCACCATTTATGGGGATGTCCGCCAGGGTAGGTTGTGACGGGACGTCATAGTCCCAGATGTCATGGTGCGTGGTCTGGAAATGCCAGCGCACGCGACCTGTTTTAGTATCCAGCGCCACGACTGAACTGGCGTACTTCTCCATGGCTTCGCTGCGGTGACCGCCAAAATAATCCGGCGTTGCATTTCCTGTGGGTACGTAGACGAGGCCCAGCTCTTCATCCGTGCTCGTCAGGCTCCAGACGTTTGGTGTCCCCCGTGTGTAGGTCTCACCCTCCGAAGGAAGGCCGATGCGATCCTCCCTTCCCATGTCCCATGCCCACTTCAGTGCACCCGTCACCGGATCGAAACCCCGAACGACGCCGGAAGGTTCTTCGGTTTCCTGGTTATCTAGAACCCAGCCGCCCAAGACGAGGGTGTCGTTAGCGACGGTTGGGGGAGAGGTCACAAAGTAGTAACCGGGCTTGATTTCCCCCATGCCTGTAAGCAGATTGATCTCTCCCTGATCGCCGAAATCTGAGCAGGTCTCGCCGGTTTCCTTGCTCACCGCAATCAGCCTTGCGTCCGTTGTGGCCGTGATAATTCGTTCCGGACAGTTGCTGTCCACTTGCTCTGGTGGACTGGCATAGTAGGTTACCCCACGGCATGTGTCCCAGAACCCGATTCGCGCAGACTGGATTTCTGGATCATATCGCCAGCGCTCCTCGCCGCTGTCCGGGTCGAGCGCCAGGATGACGTTTCGACCGGTACACAAATAGAGTCCATCATCGATTTGAATCGGTGTGCCTTTGAACTCTCCGGGTACGCCTGTTCTGATTGTCCATGCAGGCTCCAGCTGTCCGACATTGGTGGTGTCAATCTGCGCGGTAGGGGCAAAACGTGTGCCACGCTGGCGTGCCCCATAATGTCGCCATTGGCCAGTGTCATCGAAGGCGTATCCGGTGCCCGCCGCACTTGGCTCATTAACCTCATATCCGCTATTGGTGGCGAGCAGGGCAACGACCAAAATCGCCAGGGCTGCGGCGACCGTCCGGCTGGCCGGCAGCTTTAACAATGCATCAGGTTCTCGCTGCAGTAAACCTCGTCTGACTCTGGGTAACAGGAACCACAGGCCCAGAACAGTGAATAGGCCAACGCGCGGCATTAGTTGCCAGGGGTCAAGACCGACTTCGAACAGAGCCCAGAGGTAGGTCATGCCAAGAAAAGCGCCGAACAGCCATGCGCCCTCGGGTCTGCCCCGAAACAACAGCACCGCGACTGCGATCAAGAGCAGACCCGCAATCAGGTAGTAAAGTGAACCTCCCAGTAAAGCCAGTGTCCACCCCTGAAGGCTCAAGCCAGCGCCGCATAAAGTCAGTACCATCGCCAACAGGCGCGGTTTCACATAATTACCCTGTGCTTGAGGCACCGAAATCTCTCCTGATAATGTTCGTTCGTGTGGAGATCATCGCACAGATCGGGTCAGTGCACGATACGGTGCTGTCCGCTTTCCGCGAAAGGCATAGACCTTCACGGTCAGAGACTTTATGCTCTGTCGCATAATAAAAAGGAAACAATCATGCCTTGTACCCTATCCCGAACCGCCCTGGTCACAGCGTTGGCATCGCTGGCCTCGTTCGCGATGCACGCGCAGGATTCGCAGCAGCAGGAAACCTATAACCCTGTCACTTACGAAGAGATTGAAAACCCTGACCCCACCGAGTGGTTAATGTGGCGGCGGACCCAGAATCACTGGGGCTATAGCCCGCTTGATCAGATCAACAAAGAGTCAGTGGGCGACCTCCGGCTGGCTTGGGCCTGGACAATGGAGCCCGGCATGCAGGAGACGACACCTCTTGTGCGGGACGGAGTCATGTTCCTGCCCCAGGCCTGCGACTTCATCGAGGCCGTGGATGCCCGGGATGGTTCTCCCATCTGGGAATATCGACGTGAGCGGGTTGATCACGCCGCTTCACTGTCCTGTGCCAATCGCAACGCGACGCTCTATGGCGACAAGCTTTACATCGCAACTGGCGACGCGTATCTGGTGGCGTTGAGTGCCCTGACGGGAGAGGTGAGCTGGGAACGGCAGATCGGTGACTGGACAATTGGTCAGCACTATTCAGGCGGTCCGCAGATACTGGATGGAAAAGTGGTTGTCGGTATGTCCGGCTGCTATTACATCAATACCGGCTGCTGGATTACTGCACACGACCCTGAGACCGGAGAAGAGATCTGGCGAACCAATACGGTGCCAAAAATCGGAGAGCCGGGCGGCGAAACCTGGGGCGATGTGCCCAATGAGGAGCGACGGGGGGGCTCTGCGTGGATGCCGTCGAGCTATGACCCTGAGCTGGATCTGATTTATGTGGGAGTTGCCGTCCCCATACCCTGGGGTGAAATTCAGCGAGATACCCGCGGTGGAGATGTCCTGTATACGAACTCGACCCTTGCGCTTGACGCTGACACCGGTGAAATTGAATGGTATTTCCAGTACATCCCCGGGGGGAATTGGGATCTGGATCATCCTTTTGAACGCATCATTGTAGAGTCAGAGGTGATTCCGGATGCGGCTTCTGTCGACTGGATGAATCCCAACATCGTTTCTAATGAAAGTCGAAAACTGATTACCGGTGTTCCGGGAAAAACCGGCATCGTCTGGACTCTCGATGCCGCCACTGGCGAGTTTTTGTGGGCGAAGGAAACAAGCTATCAAAACGTCATAGTTGGGGTGGATATCGAAAATCACAAAGGCATCACCAACGAGAATCTTGAGATTACCGAAATCCGCCAGAGGCGCTTCGTCTGCCCGTCCACCACCGGTGGTATCAACTGGAATTCGGTTGGCTACAGTCCTGATACGAACGCCTTGTATGTGCCCAGTAACAACGTCTGCATGGATTACTACCTGAACCCGGTTAATCCTGTGCTAGGTGGCTATCACAGTTCCGCGACCCAGAGGAAACTGCCGCCGGAGGATTTCGACGGACAGGTGGGTATGTTTTCTGCGATTGATGTTGCAACTGGCGAAGAAAAGTGGACTTATCGGCAGCGTGCAGGTGTCGCCGGGTCGGTGCTGACCACCGGCGGCGGCCTGGTATTTGTCTCCGACGATGCCCGTCGTTTTCGCGCCTTTGATGCAGATTCAGGCGAGGTGCTCTGGGAGCAGATACTGAACTCCTCCGCGGGGGGATTTCCGATGACCTATGAGCTCGATGGGGTGCAGTATCTGGCAATCGCTGCTGGTGGCGGGGTCAACTACCGGGTGCTGACGCCTGAGATCCGTCAACGGCGGGGTGGCAATATCCTTTATGTCTTCAGGCTGCCCTAAACGTTTTATAATTGCAGAAGACTGTTATTGATGACTGCGCGGCTTATTTGTTGCGCCAGTTCGGGGTGCGCTTCTCCCGAAACGCACG
>JASMER010000141.1 GCA_030752195.1 Gammaproteobacteria bacterium | reverse complement strand
AATTGAGCTGATAGGGTCACTTTAGGTGACGCTTTCATTAGTTTCATGTTAGTTTCTCCACAACCTTTGCCAGAAATAAATTCATGCCGGCAAACCACTTTGCTTGAGCCTTTTGATTATCGAACTGGCCTTCCAGACTGAATGCAGCGCTTTTTGACAAGGACTCTTATTGCTCGAGATTCGGTACGGAGAATTTAGAGTCAGGGTTATTCCACTGCCGCAGCGCGAAGACATTTCCATCAATGTCATGCGCATAAACCTGATGGTACTCGCCCATATTTACAGGTTCACTCATGAACTCTACGCCGAGGCTGCTCATTCGACCGACTTCCGTTGCAATATCCCCCACCTCGATTGAATAGGAGTATCCAAAGTCAGTGACGCCCTTTTTGCTAGTAGGTTCCGGAGTGATTGGATCACGGTATTGCCAGAGCTCAATGGTCTTGGCGCGCGAGTCCATGCGAAACCACGAGGCCAGTAAAGACAGATAGGGCTCGCCTGCGACTTCGGCCATGCGTGGATGGCCCTCGTAATCGCCTGTCCGATAGGGCATAAACGCCATGATGTCGGCATACCAATTAGTCAACCTTTCAATATCATGGGTGACCAGAGCGACCTGAGTCATCCACATACTGTGCCCTTCATCGATCCAACGCAGCTTGGCTTCAACCTGTGCCAAGGGTTCAGGGTCGAGCTGTTCCATCTCGAACATATTGCCTTCTGGATCATAGCCGTACGCATAAGTGACCCCATAACCACCAAGATCTATCGGCCGGTTGCTGTATGAGAGAATGGCTGCGCCGGCGTCGCCAAATTTTTCATATCCTGAGTCATTCGATGCGGATTGAAAACAAGTATGCGTCATACCCGGACCATTTACCGGCATTTTCCTCATCGGCTTATCAGCGTTGTGTTCGAATTCAATGAACTCGAACAGCATATTGGGCGCCTCTAGCACAGCAATTTCATAGGCGACACCTTCCACACCAAAGAGTTGATCAGCAGCAGCATTGTTACGAACCGATTGCCGGGAGACCAGTTCAAAGCCGGAAACGCTTTGGTAAAAAGCCAGTGTCCTATCCAGATCTTTGACCGAGAGGCCAATATGGTTAATTCCCATCAGAGTGGTAGGGGAGTCATGAATGGTGGCATCAGGATCAATTTCTATTTCTGCCCGGGCATTCAGTGCGAGCAGCGCGCAAGCGACAGCACTTGCCCCGCTTATTGTTCTTTTCATGGGGACCTCTTCATTTGAGTTGCCGTAATCCTAGCACAGAAAATGTGCTACAAAAGGACTGCGCGGTAACGCGGAATAGGACATCCGCTCCGTGAGAAATCGCATACCTGACAGAGGGTAAAACGCCATGACTCAAGAAATTTTGTATGAGCCTGACGGCTATCGTGGTTTTGGGAGGGCAGACGTCTCACGCTCAATCTTCTGATGACGCTCTGGTACGGTGAATGGGTCAATACTGGGCGTACCGGCTACAGCAGATCCCCACGCTTGCAACCCGTTCAGGGCTGCGCGATAACAATCATCTTTATTGTTTTCCTACATCCAGCATCAAACTTGTGAGACTCTATCCAACTTACACCTAATTTGGAGTAATTCCGATGCTCAACACGGTGAAAATAGCCGCTCTAAGTCTGTCTCTGACTGGTCTGCTCGTTTCAGCGACTTACGGTCAGATCGAGTATTCCCCGCCAACTCTGGATTTTGGCGTGCCCGATCTACAGGGTACTTGGAGTTATGAAACGCGCACTGCCCTGCAGCGGCCCGCCCATTACAGCGAACTTGAGATTGACGAAGCGACTATGCTGAGCCTGCTCGAGCCTACCTCCAAAATTCTTGATGATTATCAAAATTTTGGCACCAACCGACAAAATGACCCTGCTAATGTGGGCGGTTACGATCCTGAATATTTCAGCATTGGGGAGTCCCTCGCACTGATTGACGGGAAATACCGCACGTCAATTATCATTGATCCGCCGGATGGACGGATTCCCTATCGTGAGCAGGGTGCTGCGATCCGACGCCGGCAGGCCAGTGCGGTATTTCAGTTTCCCGGTTCCCTTGGCCGAAGCGACGGCCCGGAGGGAAGGCCGCTTTCTGACCGCTGCCTGAAGGCTTTTTCGTCGAGCACACCATTCATCAGCAGCGTTTACAACAACAACCTCCAAATCATTCAGAGCCCTGACCATGTTGTCTTGGTAGTCGAGATGGTCCACGACGCGCGGATCGTGAAAATAGACGAGGGGCACCGTGACCTCCCATACAACAAATGGCTGGGAGATTCTGTGGGTTACTACGACGGTGATACCTTGGTGGTAACCACTAAAAATTTCAGCGAATGGGAAATTGCACAAGGCTATGGCACAAATGCCTCGATGAATATGGTGCTCACAGAGCGTTTCCATAGAGTGGCCGACGATGAACTTCGCTACAGTTTCACCATCGAGGATTCTGAGCTTTATACGCAGCCATGGACAGGTGAAATGCCAATGCGTCCTTCTTCTGGTTTATATGAATACTCTTGTCATGAAGGTAACCACGCCCTGCCTGGTATTCTGGCGGGGGCCCGGCGTCTTGAAATTGAAGAAGAGATGAATCGTTAAATGCGGATGTTTGCGACACTGGTGTCGCAATCTCCCGTCGTAATTGGTAACTTGGATGCGAGAACTACAACAATAGAGGTCGCGTTGATGACTCTGGAAGTCACCCAATTCGTAGCTATGTTCCTCGCTGCGTTTTACAGCGTAGTTGCGCTCTTCTACCTGATGTTCGCCAAGCTCCTCAAGCGCAATCACCAGGGTCAATCTATGATTCACATGGGTGAACGCTTCTCCCGGCATTGGTGGAACCATCTGACGTTTCGGCTTTTCCGAATCGCGATTTGGACTGCTTGTGTGCTGCGCCTATTGTTTCCGGAGATGGAGCGCTGGTTGCTCCCCGTGGCAAGCTTGCAAGTGGACTGGATTTCGCTTAGCGGTCTCGGTTTATTGTGTTTCGGCTTTGCTTTTGCGGTCTGTGGCAGTCTGAGCTTGGCAGCAGCCTGGCGCTCGGGTATTGACGAAGCTGCTAGCGAGCAATTGGTAACGACTCGACTTTATGCGTTTACCAGAAATCCGACCTTCGTCGGTGTGCGCCTCGCTCAGCTAGGGTTTTTTCTTGCCTGGCCCACCGCGTTCTCTCTTGTTTGTCTCATCGTCGGATGGATCGCTGTCAGTGTGCAAGTCGAATTGGAGGAAGCGCATCTTCAGCAGCGTTTCGGCGACGGCTACGCAGATTATCAACGTGCAGTGGGGCGCTGGTTTCTGGTTGGCAGGCAGACAGCCTAAAGCACCCCGCGTCACCAACTGGACAAGATTTAGGATAGGGAATAGCCTTTGGGCTTCTACAGTTTCTCTTAGTCTACTGGGGGACGTGATGACACTACTTGATTGCAATAAACTGCTGGCTATTTTTCTGCTCACTGCAACCGTCCTTGGTGTTACTGCCTGTTCTGAGGAGCCCGACTCCAAAGCTTTCGGTGCTCAGTCCGAGCCTGCGGCTTTAAGTACTTCGCAGAGTGAGTCCCGGAACGAAGTACAGCTGCGCTGGACCGAGCACGGTATTCCACACATCAAGGCCAACAGCTGGGAAGGTCTCGGTTATGGTTTTGCCCACGCTATTGCCGCTAACACCATCTGCGTCCTGGCGAGAGAGTTTGCGACGGTTCGTGGTGAGCAAGCAAAATACTTTGGCGCGACTGAGGCGAATATCAATCAGGATGCCTTCCACCGCGCCCTGCTAAACCAGGACAAACTGGATGAGTATCTGAACTATGGTTCAGCGGATTCGGCCGCGATGGACGCGGGCTATATCAGAGGCTACAACGATTACATTGAGAAAAATCGTGGCGCCATGCCCGATTCCTGCAACAACGCACCCTGGATCACCCCGATTAATGAAAGTGACCTGGCTCGTATAACGCTCGGTGTTGGAATTCGCTATGGTCTGGGTCGGGTCGCGAACCAGATTGCCAGCTCCGAGCCTGGTCTGGAATTGGCACAGCTGCAGCCGCTCGATCTGGAAATTGATCGCGATGTGATTGGCAGCAACGCACTCGGATTCGGCAGCGCGCTGACCGAAAACGGTCGTGGCGTGCTGATGGGAAATCCGCACTACCCTTGGCAAGGGTCCTCCCGTTTTCACATGGCACATTTGACCTACCCCGGTGAGATAGATGTGATGGGGGTGGGTTTGATCTCTACCGCCCGCATTGCCATTGGCTTTACTAGGCACGTAGCCTGGTCTCACACGGTATCCACTGCCCTGCGATTCACTATGTTCCGTCTGAACCTCGTAGCGGGCAATCCCATGGCCTATCGCCTGGGTGATGAGGTGCACAACATCGAGTCGATGGAGATTCAGGTTGAGACGTCCGAGGGGATGGCAACGCGCACGGTTCACATGACCCACCTAGGTCCTGTGGTATCAGGGCAGGGTACACCCTGGACGGACGAGTATGCGTATGTGATCCGCGACGTGAACTATGAAAACTATCGCTCCGGCGATCAGTACCGAGAAATCAGTAATGCTCGGAATGTGGAGGAGCTGCGCACGGCATTAGCGACCCACCAAGGCGCTGCGTTCGTCAACACTATCGCAGCGGATCGTGATGGCGGTGCGCTCTACGCT
>JASMER010000140.1 GCA_030752195.1 Gammaproteobacteria bacterium | reverse complement strand
AATCGATCTCAAGAACTGGCGCTCAAATCAGAAAAATTCCGGATTCCTCCCTGAGGAGAGAGCCTGGCTGGACACGCTGTATGATGAAGTCGGCTGGAGCGATTCGTTCAGGTTAGTGAATCAGGAAGCGGACCAATACTCCTGGTGGTCAAATCGCGGCCAAGCCCGGGCCAAGAATGTTGGCTGGCGCCTGGATTATCAACTGATTACTCCGGGCTTGCGTTCATCTGTCTTGGGTGCTGAAATTTATACAGCACAAAATTTCTCCGATCACGCTCCGGTGATTATTGATTATGCAGACCTTCCGTCCTGATAGCCCGGTATTCAAGATATGAAAAAGATTACACTTGCCTGTCTGTTATTGATGTCCACTTTTGCAGACGCGCAACCGCTGGTTGCTGTCATTGAGACCGAGCGGGGTGTGATGAAAGCAGAGTTGAATGACCGTGCTGCCCCCACCACCGTGGCAAATTTCGTGAACCTCGCCCTGCGAGGCTTTTATGACGGTTTGAGTTTTCATCGAGTAGAACGAAATTTCATGGCGCAGGGTGGAGATCCGAGGGCGGACGGAACCGGGGGTCCGGGTTACCAATTTTCGGGTGAGTTGTTGCTGAAGCACAACCGCCAGGGTGTGCTCTCCATGGCGAATTCAGGTCCCGGCACCGATGGTAGCCAGTTTTTTATCACTCACCTGGCGACCCCGCATCTCGACGGCAAGCATTCAGTTTTCGGGCGAGTCACTGAAGGCTTGCCAGTAGTTCTTCAAATTCGGCGCCGGGATAAAATTCAGAGGATCACTATTGAAGGGGATCCGAGTGAGTTGTTTAGGCGTCGCGAGCGCCAACTGTCTGAGTGGAATGCAGTTCTTGATCAGCAGTTTCCTGAACTTAGAGCTGCATTTCTGCCTAATTAGACATCGTCAGTAGACAACGAAAGGACACGCACGCCCAAGACAGGGATCTTCCGGGCCAAAGTTCTCTTGTAGAAAATGCTGGTGGGCCGGCGCCTATGGTGCTGTGGTGGATTCTGCTGCCTTGTCTTCGTGGGCTTCATCTTTCTCGACATCGTCGGCTTCAATATACTTTGCCAGCAGGGGCGCCTGACCGAGGAAAAAGAGAAATGTCAGAACAAAATTGCCGAACACTTTAAATTGGATCCACAAGGCTTCGCTCAGACCAAACGCTACGGCCAGATTGATTGCGCCAAGTGCAACAAAGAAGCATACACATCGGAAATTGAGCCTGATCCACAACTCCCGAGGCGCTGCCACTGTATGGCCCATCATGTGCTCAATAGCCGGTTTTTCTCCGAAGTAGCGAGACAGCATGAAGATCAGGGCAAAAATCCAATTTACGATCGGGGCTTTCCACTTCAAAAAGTTTGTATCACGAAAAATAATAGTGGGAATGGTAAACAGCACTACAGCCGCGAGAGTAATCCACTGAAATTTGTCCAGTCTTCGCTGTGCCACAAACAGACCACCGTAGACAAGGACGGAACTCGCTAGTAAAAACTCTGCCGCACTGAATATGCCGCCAACGCTGTGCTGATAATCTGCCAGAGTAATGGTCCTCTCATCCATCGCCCAGACGGAGAAGAAGACAAACAACGGGATGTAATCGATAAATTGTTTCATGCGGATTGTTGTCGAACTCTCGATGGCTTAATCATAGTTGATTTGGAAAAAGGTGTCTGCTTTTGAACATCAATATACTAGAATCGCGAGTTTTCAGCTTAATGGCTCAAGCCAGAGCTCTCTTGCGGCTGTTTCTAAATGGGTGAATTTCTTCAGGTACATGCGACGAACCCGGAGCCTCGCATTGTTCAGAGGGTGGCGAAATGTCTGTTGCAGGGCGGCGTGGTGGTTTACCCCACAGATTCAACCTATGCGCTGGGGTGCCATATAGGCAATAAAGCAGCGCTGGACCGCATTCGGCAGATACGCCGCCTGGACACCAAACATCATTTTACCCTGGTCTGTCGTGATTTGTCGGAATTGTCGATCTACTCGCAGGTGCATAATAGCGCGTACAGGATCCTCAAGGCGTATACGCCCGGGCCCTACACGTTTGTCCTCAAAGCGTCCCCAGAGGTGCCTCGGCGTTTGAAACAGACCAAGCGCAAAACCATAGGGCTTCGAGTGCCTGACAATGCTGTCGCCCAGGCTATTCTGGCGCAAACTGGGGGGGCGATCATGAGTACCAGTCTCATCTTGCCGGATCAGTCCGAGCAATTGACCGACCCCTACGAAATGAGAATGAAGCTGGGCAAGACAGTTGACATGATCGTTGACGGCGGGGCTTGCTCCGTGCAGCCGACGACACTTGTTGACTTAGTTGATGGCGTGCCCGAGGTGCTGCGCATCGGCAATGGAGATCCCAAGCCATTTCAATAGTGGCGCGCCAGAAGGCAGTGATTCAATTTATACTACGGACGTGAAAACGACAGGCATCTTGCCGGAAACGCTTGCAGGGATATCTGGGTGCCAGAATTAAGAGGAGTCTAACTTGTCGACAGTGAATTCGCAGCAGCGTGTCTTATCGGGAATGCGACCTACGGGTCGTCTGCATTTGGGGCATTACCATGGAGTGCTGCAAAACTGGATTAAGCTTCAACATGAGTATGAGTGCTTCTTCTTCGTTGCTGATTGGCATGCTCTGACAACCCACTATGGTGATGCGACCCTGTTCGAGGATAACGTCATTGAAATGGTGATCGACTGGTTGGCCGTAGGCGTCAATCCCGGGTCCGCGGCGCTTTTTGTACAGTCCAAAGTGCCCGAGCACGCTGAGCTGCATCTGCTTCTTTCCATGATCACTCCCATGGGTTGGTTGGAGCGTGTCCCCAGCTATAAGGATCAGCAGCAAAACCTTCATGAAAAAGAGCTCGATACCTACGGATTTCTCGGGTATCCGCTGCTTCAGGCTGCAGATATTCTCATCTACCGCGCGGGTTATGTGCCTGTGGGCGCTGACCAGGTAGCACACGTTGAGCTCACCCGGGAAGTTGCCCGGCGTTTTAATCACGTCTATGGGCGCGAGCCCGGGTTTGAGAAAAACGCTGAGGCGGCAATTAAAAAGATGGGAAAAAAAGCTGGGCGGCTTTATGTGCAACTTCGAACAGCCTATCAGGAGCAGGGAGATCATGAAGCACTTGAGAAAGCCCGGGCTTTGCTTCAAGAACAGCAGAATATTTCCATCGGGGACCGTGAGCGCCTGTTTGGTTATCTTGAAGGCGGCGGGAAGGTGATCCTATCTGAGCCTAAGTCGCTGCTCACGGAGTCATCGAAGATGCCCGGACTCGACGGTCAGAAGATGTCAAAGTCTTACGATAATACGATTAGTCTGCGAGAGCCTTTGGAGCAGATAAGCAAAAAGATCAGCACAATGCCGACCGACCCTGCGCGTGTTCGGCTTACTGATCCCGGTGATCCGGCAAAATGCCCGGTGTGGCAACTTCATATGACTTATTCCGATCAGGACACCAAAGAGTGGGTAACCCAAGGCTGCCAAAATGCTGGTATTGGTTGTCTTGAATGTAAGAAGCCAGTCATCGATGCCATCACGGCAGAATTGGAACCGATTCAGAAAGAGGCAGAGCAATTCGAAAATGATCGTGACCTGGTTCGCTCAATTCTCCTAGAGGGCGGTGAGAAGGCACGAGGATCGGCCCGTGAAACGCTTGCAGAAGTTCGCTCCGCAATGGGTCTCAGTGCCTGGCAGTAAGCTCGATGGTGTAGGCATTGCTTCGCAAGTGGAGTACCATGTCACAAACCTGATTTGCGGCAGATTAACAGATTGACCACGACCGAACCGGAAGCGAAATCAGAGCCCTCAGTACCCGAGGGGCAGTCTTCATCCTCTTTAGAATCAGTGCCAGCTGCGGCGGTTGGGGCCGATGACGGTCTGTCCGGGCCAAGTCCGAAGCAAAAAGAGCTTCCGCTCGCCATCGTTGGCGGTGAGGCCATCACTGAAGTACCCAAAGACCTCTACATCCCACCTGATGCGCTTGAAATTTTCCTGGAAGCATTTGAAGGGCCTCTGGACCTGCTACTTTATCTTATCAAGCGGCAAAACCTCGATATTCTCGAAATCAATGTATCCGACATTACTGACCAATACATGTCCTACGTTGATCTTATGCAATCCAGCCAGTTCGAGCTGGCAGCTGAGTATATGGTCATGGCCGCTATGCTGGCTGAGATCAAGTCCCGGATCCTGTTGCCCCGCCAGGAAGCAGAGGAGAAAGAAGAAGACGATCCGCGGATGCAGTTGATCAGGCGGTTGCAGGAATATGAGCGCTTCAAACAAGCGGCGGAAGACATCGACGCAATGCCAAGATTAGATAGGGAAATCATGTTGGCGAACGCAACACCGCCTGAGATTCAGAGAGTCACGCCGGAGCCGGAAGTCAGGCTAGAGGAAATTTTTCTGTGTTTGTCGCGTGTCCTTACTCGGGCAGACATGTTTGAGCACCACCACATTCAATTCGAGACTCTGTCGACCCGGGAAAAGATGTCGGAAATTCTGGGCAAGGTCTCCGAGCATAAATTCATGCCGCTCGTTGCGCTACTGGTCAAAGCGGAGGGCAGACTGGGCGTCGTTGTGACCTTTCTCGCCGTCATGGAATTGTTGAAAGATTCGTTGGTGGAGATCGTGCAGTCAGACCCCTTCGGCCCGATCCATATT